>JAHDEB010000284.1 GCA_020629055.1 Chloroflexota bacterium | reverse complement strand
GCGAAAGTCCTAAGACTGTCAGCTGTGTTAGGTTCCTTTTTCAGCCTGCTCATAGCCGCGCCCTTGTGAAATGCGGTCTAAAACGATGGCTAAGACGAGCACGGCTAAGCCTGAAGAGACCGCCCGGCCGACATCGAGCCGGCCGACGGCCCGCAAAATGTCCATGCCCAAGCCGCCACCAGCAATCAAAGAAATAATGACGACCATCGAAAGGGCCAGCATGACCGTTTGGTTTAGCCCCGCCATGATGGTGCGCATGGCTAAAGGGATTTGAACTTCAAACAACAGTTGCCGATCGCTGGAGCCGAATGAACGGGCCGCTTCGATGACTTCTTCAGGCACCTGTCTAATGCCCAGATTGGTTAAACGGACCATCGGTGGAATCGCAAAAATAATGGTGGCGATGGTGCCTGGAACGCTGCCAATGCCCAATAACATGACGATGGGAACCAGATAAACAAATGGATGAACCGTTTGCATCCCGTCCATTACCAAACGGCTGATTCGATCTACGTTGTCATTACGGGCTGACCAAATGCCAACGGGGACACCGACGATAATGCAGAAAAACAATGCGGTTAAAATAATCGCGATCGTTTCCATGGTCAGTTCCCAGTATCCTAAAAAGCCGTTTAGCACCAGCCCAAAACCACCAACCAAACCGATTTTCCACCCGGCGTTTTTCCAACCCAGATAAAAGACGAGCAAAACAACGATGGGCCAAGGGAGCCAATCTAAAAAAGCTTTGAAGTTTGACAAAATAAAGTCAATCGGGGCAAGTAAAAAAGTATCTAGAAAGGGGGTGGCATTGATAACCAACCAGTCAACAGCAATGTCTGAAATATCTTGCAGTTTTTCACCCAATGGGAATTGATCAAAAAGACCCAAGCACCAAATTCTAAAGGTATCGATTAAAGTAAGAATGCGTTCCATTTTTTGCCTCTTTATTTGTGACGCTGCGCACAAGGTCGCCTAGCTATTTAAGCGGTTGTGTGATTTTCGTTCTCCGCCAATGTTTTTAAAATATCTTGATGGGCGATTGTCCCCATCAGTTGCCCATTATCATCGATTACCCCGATGGGGAGGTTGTTAGTGCATAAGCTGTAAAGTTGGGGGAGCGGGACAGATTTTTCCGCTTTGGGGTAATCAACTTGGATTGCGGCGGCCATGTCTTGCTCTCCACGTTGGGCCAACAGAGCCAGATCATACCGTTCCACAACACCGTCAATCTGCCCGCTTTCATCCACGATGTACATCGCTTGTTGCTGGGCCTGTTCCATCTGCTGCAGTGCAGCTTGCACAGAATCTGACCGGCGTAGCACTGCGGCCGGTTTCATCACGAGCTCTGCATTTAAGATGCGGCTCGCATCAACGTCTTGAGTAAAGTCTGCCACGTACTTATCGGCCGGCTGGGTGACGATCTCAAGCGGGGTGCCGATCTGCACAACCGCTCCGTCACGCATGACCGCGATACGCGTGCCTACTCGCAGCGCTTCGCTAAGGTCATGGGTAATAAATAAGATCGTTTTTTGCAGTTTTGTTTGTAAGCTGAGCAGTTCATCTTGCATCTGGCGCCGAATGAGCGGGTCCAGTGCGCTGAAAGCCTCGTCCATCAATAAGATGTCAGTCTCGGCCGCCAATGCTCGGGCTAGCCCGACCCGCTGTTGCATACCACCACTTAAGTTATGAGGATAGTAGTCGCCCCACTCATGCAGCCCGACTAGGCTAAGCGCCTCATTCGCTTTACGTTTTCTTTCAGCTTCGCTCATGCCGCGCACGCGCAAACCGTAAGCCGCATTGTCGATCACTGTTTTGTGGGGGAAGAGGCCAAAATGTTGAAAAACCATCGACATTTTTGTTTGGCGCAGCTGCTGCAACCGTTGCTTATCTGCACCGACGATATCTTCACCATCAATATAAATTTGGCCCGTTGTCGGTTCAATTAATCGATTCACAGTGCGAATAAGCGTCGACTTGCCGGAGCCAGACAGCCCCATCACCACAAATATTTCCCCTTCGTTGACATCGAGAGAGACATCGGATAAGCCGACAACATGACCCGTCCGCTCTAAGATTTCATCCTTAGCAATGCCTGACTGTAATAGACGGAGCGGTTCTTGACCCGGATTTGGGCCAAATATTTTATTAACGTGTTCAATTCGTATTTTATTCATGCTTGCCATTATGCATTCTGCATGTCATAAGCCGCCTGTGGGGAAGCGATATGCAATTCTGCTTGATCTGCTGGGGTAAATGATTCTTCGAAAAATGTGAGCCAATTTTGGCCCATAATTTTGGCTGTTTCCTCTTGGTTAAAACCGATATCCAACAAGCCTTGAGTAATGTTTGGAAAGCCGGAGCTATCTTCGAGCCATGTGAGGGGGGCTGGCCAGCCGCTGTTCGTGGCTGAACCTTCTCCGTAATCGGTTTCTTTTGTCCAACGGCCGCTCCGCATCCATTTCAAAACGGAGTAATCATGGTTGACACATAAATCGGTGCCGATGCCGACATGATCGATGCCAATGAGTTCAACCGTTTGGGCGATCATGGTGCAAAACTCGGTTAGGGTGCAGTCAGATCCGTTGTGCAGGTGCAGCGGGTATGCGCTGAACCCCAACATCCCGCCAGATTGGGCCAATGCTTTTAAGACGGTGTTGGATTTATTGCGCAGGGCGGGCTCGAAAAAGTGGGGGTTGGCGTGGCTGATCGTAATCGGCCGGCTCGATAGCTCAATCGCTTGCAGGGTACTCTTTTCGCCGCTGTGGGACATATCGATTAGCATGCCAACGCGATTCATTTCTTGGATCACAACTTTGCCAAAACGGGTGATACCAGAGTCTCGATCTTCGTAACAGCCAGAAGCCAATAATGTCTGGTTGTTATACGTCAGCTGCATAAAACGGACGTTCAGATCGTAGAAAATTTCAACGAGATCGATGTTGTCTCCAATGGGTGAGCAGTTCTGAAAACCAAAAATAATTCCGACTTTTCCTAATCGTTTGGCAAGTCGGATGTCATCAGCTGTTTTAACAGGCATAATCAGATCTGCATGCTGTACAAACAGTCGATTCCACTTCCCGATATTCTGGAGTGTTTCAACGGTGTTTTCCCAGTAGGTGATTGTGACATGAACGGCCGTTACACCTCCTGTAAGTAAGTGCTGAAAGATTGACCGATCCCAATTAGAATATTGTAATCCGTCCACAATGATCATTTCTTGATGAGGCGTTTGTTTCATGATGATTTGAAAGTTTCTTGGCCGAAAATATGCCAGTTTTGATCTACACAGGTTTTGGGTCAGTTGCCCATTCACCTCGCTTTTGAGAGCGGGTGAAAATAGTTAATTACAAGAAAATATTAGCAGGCATTCGACACGATTGCAAATTAAAGTTATAATATAGTCGATTCGATAACCAATTCGAATCAAATCAACTCTGAAATGGATAATTTATTAAATTCGCAAATAACAATAGGACAACTCAAGAATTTTGTTTTGGTTGTGGAAGAAAAAGGGTTTCATGCGGCCGCAAAAAAAATCGGCCGTTCGCAACCCGCAATCTCCAAATCGATCAAAAGGCTAGAGACTGAATTAGGCGGTGAACTGTTTGAAAAAGGGAGTAACGCGACGCTAACTTCACTGGGACATTATTTTTTCCCACAAGCAAAGGATCTAGTGACTCAGTACGAGAAAGTTATGACAGACATCCTTCTGTTTTCAAATAAGCAAGCGGGTCAAGTGACCCTCGCCGTTTTGCCCTCCGTGGCTGGGTCAATTTTGCCACGCATCATCAAAGAATATATCGAGTTGTATCCAAATATTCAGATCAGCATTCAGGACGAAAACTCTGAAACCATTCAGCGGCGCGTTTTAAACGGAACCATTGATTTTGGTGTCTCGCAGGTGTGGGAAGCACACCCTGAATTAGAGGCGGTTGATTTATTGCAGGACCCGATCGGCCTCGTCTGCTCAAATCGTCATCCATTGGCACAAGTGGATGAAGTGAGTTGGGAAATGCTGAGAGGAAGCACATTTATTAGCAACGGAACGGTCCGACTTTTGCACCAAGCTGGTATTGCAATCGCAGGTTTAGATGCGCAACTTTCGATGCCCAACATGGCTTCCTTGGTTGCCATGTTAGAAGCTGACATCGGCATTACAACTTTGCCGTATCTGGCTTTCCCGAAAGACAGTCAAAAGCTGACCTTTAAACCGATCGCAGATCCGGTGGTTGAGCGAAAAATAAGTCTTGTGTCGCGGCGAAAATTTAGCGGATCGCCTGCGGTTCAAGCGATGAAAGAGGTTATCTTAAAGCATTTTCAAATGGCATCTATCGACTAACTGATCGGTGTCATCTAGTTAAATGCTAAAGATTTGATCTATTCAGCAAATAAGGCGGATTCAGAACTGCCATCGCTGCAGGGATCTTTAGGAAGATTAAATGACACAAGTGAATCGAAATTATATTGCTGGCGAATGGGTGCAGAGCGATGCCCAAATTGAAAATAGGAATCCATCTGATTTAAGCGATTTAATCGGACATTATGCTCAAGCGAGCGAGAGCCAATTAGACCGTGCTTTAGATGCGGCGAGAGAGGCCCAAAAAGTTTGGGCCAAGAGTGGCCTAGAACAACGCCAAACGATTTTACAAGCGATCGGAGAAGAGCTGATGGCACGCTCGGCCGAGCTGGGCGAGCTGTTATCTCGCGAAGAAGGCAAACCTTTGGCAGAGGGGAAAGGGGAAATCTACCGAGCTGGGCAATTTTTCACCTATTTTGCGGCCGAAACTTTACGTCAAATCGGAGACATGGCTGATTCTGTCCGGCCAGGCATTGAAGTGTTGGTACAGCGGGAGCCTGTCGGCGTCGTCGCTATTATTTCTCCTTGGAACTTTCCTACCGCAACCGCTGTATGGAAAATCGCCCCCGCTTTAGCTTTTGGAAACGCCGTGGTTTGGAAACCGGCGAACTTAGTGCCAGCTTCAGCGGTGGCACTAACTGAAATTATCGCGCGTCAAACAGATAAGGGGCTGCCTAAAGGGCTGTTTAATCTTGTGATGGGATCCGGCCGTCATATCGGCCAACGTTTGGTCGAAAGCCCGGCCGTCAACGCCATTAGTTTCACCGGATCAGTCGAGGTCGGTAAAGGGATTGCTGCATCAGCCATCGGAAACTTGACCAAACTACAAATGGAAATGGGGTCAAAAAACGCCCTCGTCGTGATGGATGATGCGGATCTTGACACCGCTTTAACCTGTAGTGTGGGCGGAGCCTTTGGAGGTAGCGGACAAAAGTGTACCGCTTCATCTCGTCTAATCGTTCATAGCTCTGTTCATGACCAATTTGTTGAACGCTTGGTGGCCCAAACCCAAAGTATGGTTGTCGGTCACGCTTTAAAAGTGGGTACACAAATCGGCCCAGTGGTCAGTGAAACTCAACTGAAACAAAATCTTGATTATGTCGCTTTAGCAAAACAAGAGGGTGCTGAATGGCTGTGTGGTGGAGAGCGGTTAGAGCGGGAGACGGATGGGTATTACATGAACCCGGCCGTGTTTGTGAATACGTCTAACAGCATGCGGGTTAATCGTGAAGAGATGTTTGCCCCCATCGCCTGTGTGATCAAGGTAGATAGCTACGATGAAGCGCTGGCAACGGTCAATGACACTCGTTTCGGATTGACATCGGGCATTATCACCCAATCGCTGGCCCATGCGACCCATTTTAGACGCAATGCGAAAACCGGCTGTGTGATGGTCAATTTAGCCACGGCCGGAACCGATTACCATGTGCCGTTCGGCGGCCGTGGTGACTCTAGCTATGGCCCTCGCGAGCAGGGGCAATACGCAGCTGAATTTTACACAACGGTCAAGACAAGTTATATCAAGGCTTAAAGTGAGCATGTCTCGAATAGGGAAATGGCTAAACGATCCGTCGGATTCACCCTAGAGGCATGAAAAAGAAGTTTAAAAAGTTTAGTTTGTAACTCTGGTCATTATAGTTGGGGAATCTTGGATTAGGATTTGGTATTAAGTAACTAAAAATCAGAATAAGTTTGTGAGAAAAAATATTATGAACATAAATGATAATAAACAAAAAAATATTCAATTTAGCCACAGCTTCAAAAAAGGTCTTTATCTAAATGGATCTTGGGAGATTGTAGGTGACGATTTTTCCCCAGCTAACACCATTCGATCAAATCAAAAAGCATGTGTCGATATTCTGACACTACGTGACGATTCTGCTAACAGCAATATGTCTGGCAAGCTGTCTTTTATGCTTGTTGGCCATTCGCTTGAAAACAAAACCTTCCAAGGCCAAATCGGCGAGACCGCTACAATCTGTTTGGGTTCAGACTGTGGTAAAGCTGTTGAATATGATCTTTCAATTGAGATTCCACCAAACACACTCCCTTCAGGATCATATGAAGTGATGCTGCTCACCACCTATGGTGCTCCTGATGAAGCCCCTGAAATCGCTGGGGTTAGTGAAAAAACGGTTGTTCGTGTAGA
>JAHDEB010000043.1 GCA_020629055.1 Chloroflexota bacterium | reverse complement strand
AATGGATAAACACCGTTCGCGGTGTGGGTTATCGTTTTGGGACTTAAAAAACCTTAAGAGAGGGACCTACATCTTTCTAAACCGTTGGTTATGAAACAATTGCAATTGGCCTGCTGAGTTGCATTACCCATCCCCCCAATTTAAAATTACGAGCGCTATGGTAACGGTTACTGACCGTTATCCCTGATGCGTTCGACTATGGAAAATCCAGATATATTGATGATTGTGCTTGATACCCAACGGGTAGATCGGCTCAGTTGTTACAACCCAGAATCTAAATTAACCCCGAATATCAAACGGTTTGCGGACGAAGCTGTACTCTTTGAGAAAGGAATTTCGGCCGCCCAATGGACGATCCCGAGTCATGCATCTATGTTTACCGGCCTATTTCCAACGGCACACCAACTTACCCAGTCGAACCTGCGCTTGGCGGCGGACACCCCGCATGTAGCCGAAATTTTAGCGGCCGCCGGATATAAAACGGCGGGATTTTGCAATAATCCGCTCGTAGGCGTTTTAGACAATGAGTTAAAACGGGGCTTTAAAGAGTTCTACAACTATGCCGGATCGTTTCCTAATCGACCCGAGTTCTATAAAAAATCGATTTTCGGCCGCATTAAAGAATCTGTTAGTGCCTTTTTAAGGCGAAACGTAGGGATGCCGATCCAACAGTGGTTTGGCAAGTCAGACACCGCCTTTTCGCTTTCACTCAGCCCGATATTTACCCCATTGTGGTCTAAGTGGTTTAGCTTTAAAGGGCAAAACAAAAATTCCGTGCTAGACGTCGCTGAATTTGTTAAGCGGAACGATGGCAAACGGGAAAACCCGTTTTTCGTTTTTCTGAACTTGATGGAAACCCATCTCCCTTTTTATCCACCAATTGAATATGTCGAGCGCATTCACCCAGAATTGGCCAACAGCCGTGAGGCCCGCCGTGTGATGCAAGAGTGGAACAGCGAAGGGTACCGTTGGTCTCGGCCGCTGCCCGATGGGTTAACCGAGCTAGAAGATAAGGTCTTGAACGGCTGGTACGATGTTGAAACCCACTATCAAGATGAGTTTTTGCAAAATTTATTTGATGCCTTGGCCGAACGGAAAAATGCGGAGAATACGCTGACAATCATCGTGGGGGATCATGGGGATGGTTTGGGTGAACACGGCTATTTCGGACATGCCTTTAATGCATACCAAGAACTGCTGCATGTTCCTTTAATTGTTCATTGGCCTAAAATGCTGAATCAATATAAAGGAAAGCGAGTTTCAGGACCGGTTAGCAGCCGTCGTGTATTCCATACGATTTTGAATGCGGCCGGCATCGATGGGGCAGAGATTTCTACCACATCTCAGGCTGAGCTGAAGGCGTTGACCCTAACTGAAGTGATTGCCGGCCGAGACGTTGAACACGAAACCGCCTATTCAGAAGTCTTCCCACCGATGAATTTTGTAAAAGCGATGGAAGACCGCAATCCGGGGTTAGCCGATCGTTTTCGGTGCAACGATTTGCGCCGCTCGATTGTACAAAATGATAAAAAATTAATTCAGGTGGCTGATGAGCCGGATGAATTATTTGATTTAAACACAGATCAGCTAGAGCTGACATCGATCATGCCAGAGAATGGAGAATTGATGAAACAGCTTAATCAGAATCTGAATCGGATGATCGGCACGTTGGAAAATCAACGTGATAATTTGATCGCCGGTGTTCCATTAGAATTAGAACAAGACCCACAAATGCTTGAACATTTGCGAGGACTTGGGTATATCGATTAAACTCAACGCAATCAATCGCGTTGATTGGATTCGTTATTAATTTCACGTTCGAAAACGAAAATAGGAAAAAAACAGGAAAAAAACATGTTTTTTGATCAGTTACAGGATTTACTCCCCGTTATTCTTTTTAATATCCCTTTCCCTACATGGGTAGAAGGCGAACTTGTTTGGCAACAGTTTGCGATTTATACCTACGGGGTCTTAATCGCGATCGGCATCGGTCTGGGCGCATTTATCGCCGGCCGAGAGATTGAAAGACGTGGGCACGATGCTGATGATTTTTACAACGGTCTCTTGATCGCGGTCATTTCCGGCTATTTTTTCGCCCGGATAGGCTATGTGGTTCAAGATAACCTTGCAAACGGCACACAATACAATGGAATCGCTGAAGTACTTAACTTCCGTGCAGGTGGTGTCAACATCATGTGGGGCTTTGTTGGTTCCGCACTGATTACATTTTGGTGGGCCCGCCGCAAAGGATTGGCCGTTTGGCATTTTGCAGATGTAGCCGGGCTAACCATTTTGTTGGCTCAGGGTATCGGCCGTTGGGGTAATTTTGTCAATCAAGAACTTTATGGGCCACCAACCGGCTCAGAAACATTCGGATTGTTGATCGATCGTCCCATCGCTGCATACGCAGGCTTGCCAGTAGGCACACGCTTCCATCCTACCTTCTTCTATGAATCATTGGCGCTGCTGATCGGTTTTGCGATTATGATGGTTTATTTCCGCCGCAACCGTGACTCACTTATCCCCGGACTCGGCTTTGGCTTTTTCATGCTGTGGTGGGGTGGCAATCGGGCTTGGATCGAGTTGTTCCGTCCAGATCAACCCAATATCGGCAATAGCCCACTAACCTGGTCGATGCTCGTGGCGATCATCGTCGCCTTAGCCGGTGTTTATGTCCTTCTACTCGTTACGGATAAAATCCCCGGGCAAGAGGCATCCTCTACGTTCTCACAATCTCGCGGCCGAGTTTACAAGCCCGCGCGCAAACGAGACTAAACTTAAAAATCTAAACCCAAGACCCGGCTAAGGCTGGGTCTTTTTTTTAACCCCAAATCGTTCCTGCATTTAGGTGACCTAAAAAAGCTATCGATTTATTCGATGACTTTTTTGTCAGATCGCCTTAAACGTATTCCCCTACCTTCAAGAATATTTATATATCGGAGAGAATCAATGGAAGAGATAATGAACAAATTTCAGAAAACGGCCCTAACTTTTGATGATGTATTGCTTCAGCCGGGTGAGTCACACGTGTTGCCAGCTAATGTTGACCTTTCAACTAGCTTTACCCGAGGGATGCGTCTGAACATCCCGGTTTTGGCGGCATCGATGGATACGGTATCTGAAGCGCCTATGGGAATTGGCATGTCACGATTGGGGGGCTTGGCGATTATTCACCGCAATTTAAGCCCTGATAATCAGGCCGAGGAAGCTGACAAAGTGAAACGGTCAGAGGCCGGGATGATTGTGAATCCGATCACCTTAGCACCTACCGCTACACTGGCTGACGCTGAAGAATTGATGGGGCGGTATAAAATTTCGGGTGTACCGATCACTGAAGCGGACGGCTCGTTGGTCGGTTTGCTGACCAATCGGGATATTCGGTTTGTAGAACCAGGTCCTCAGCCGGTGTCTGATTTCATGACCCCAAAGGATCGCTTGATCACCGCTCCGGTTGGTACTTCGCTGCAAGAGGCCCAGGCGATTTTGCACCAACACCGCATTGAAAAACTGCTGTTGACCGATGGGAACGGTCATATCAAAGGGTTGATCACCGTCAAAGATATTATTAAGAAGCTAGACTATCCGCAGGCGGTCACAGACGAAAGCGGCCGTTTGTTGTGCGCCGCCGCGATCGGTGTAGGTGAACAGGGGCTACTGCGTTTAGAAAAGCTTGTTCATGCAGGTGTCGATATTATTTCAATCGATACCGCCCATGGGCACAGCGGCAAGGTTTTAGAGACGACGGCCGAAGTGAAACGGCGGTATCCCGAGATTTCGCTTTTGGTGGGCAACGTGGCGACAGCGGCCGGAACGCGTGCCTTGATTGAAGCGGGCGCAGATGGGATTAAAATCGGCGTTGGGGCCGGGTCGATTTGCACCACGCGCATTATTTCCGGGGTGGGTGTGCCGCAAATCACCGCTGTAGCTGAATGTGCGGCCGAAGCGCGTAAACACGGCATTCCTTCAATTGCAGATGGCGGTATTAAATATAGTGGAGACTTGGTTAAAGCACTGGCTGTCGGCGCAGACGCTGTGATGTTAGGCTCTATGCTTGCAGGGTTAGAAGAAAGCCCTGGCGATATTATTTTGTACGAAGGTCGCCGGTACAAAATGTATCGCGGTATGGGAAGCGCCGGGGCGATGGTCGGGCACAGTGCGGATCGCTATGGATCGGGGCAAAGTGAAAGTGCGAATCGACACAAGCTGGTCCCTGAAGGGATTGAAGGGCAAGTCCCCTACAAAGGGCGTTTAGACGATGCGATCTTCCAGTTGATGGGTGGGTTGCGGGCCGGTATGGGTTACGTCGGTGCCGCTAACCTGCAAGAGCTTCGCGAAAAAGCGGAGTTTGTGCGCATTACCAATGCGGGATTACGTGAAAGCCATCCTCACTCGGTTAGCATCACAAAAGAAGCGCCAAACTACCAAGCACCACGCTAGTTTGACTACAAAAGAACCCGTCTGGTGTTTCACGCCAGATGGGTCTTATAGAGCCTTTTGTCTCGGACAAATTAGGGCAAAGCCTTCAATAATTCCCAGAACAATTTGTGACATCCCCCAGATTAAATTTGGCCCATTCGGACCAAATTGTTGTCGCCTGTAAATTTTTCGTTATAATCGGGTTTACGTTAAATTCATACAAACTAACCCCCACGTCTTCCTAATCTTGCTTTCAATTTTGGGCCGGGATTAAGAGACAATCAGACACTTTCAAGTTGTAATTTACGGGAAAACCCCGAACTTTTGACGAAGTTGTCGTGCCATCACACTAACCGATGGCAGTACCTGAAAAAAATCAAATATAAAAAAGGATGAGGTGCGAAATGGCCAGGAAAAAAATTGTTTCTCTAGATGATACTCAAAGGCAGAAGAATGAAGAAATCCTTCGTCGGCTTGAGGAAGAACGCCGAGCATTGATTGAAGATACGCGCTCAATACAAGAGGAGTGGAATACCCGCAAACGTCGTCGTCGTCGTCGCGGAGAGTTTTAATCCTGTCACTTTTTTAATTTGATTCAAATCAGCAGAATCGATCCTGTTTCTGTTTAATATCTAAACTCTGAAAGCATTATTCAGCGCAAGTTTTTGCCCTGGATAATGCTTTTCTGCTTTTTATACAAAATATGACTTTTTCGCACGATACATATATTTCTCCTTTTACCTGGCGCTATGGCAGTCCAGCCATGCGACGAATTTGGTCCGAGGAAAATAAACGCATTCAAATGCGGCGAGTTTGGATCGCATTGGCCAGTGCACAACAGCAGGCGGGGCTGGTATCGGCCGAGCAGGTGGCCGATCTGGTTTCCCAAGCGGAGAATATCGATATTCCACGTGCCTTAGAGATTGAAAAAGAGACCCGCCATGATGTGATGGCAGAAATTCGAGCGTATGCAGAGCAATGTCCCGTTGGCGGCGGCATTATTCATTGGGGGGCAACCAGCGCAGATGTAAACGACAACGTCTATGGTATTCGTATAAAAGCTTCGCTTGAACAGCTGGCCCAGTTATTGGCAGAATTGCTACAGGTAATCGCAGATAAAATTGATGCCACGGCCGATATGCCGGTCATGGCGCATACCCACATTCAACCGGCCGAGCCTTCAACCTTGGGATATCGTTTTGCCGTTTATGGTCAAGATCTTTTAGCTGATTTCGAAGATTTACAGCGGCTGATTAAACGGATTCGAGGGAAAGGGTTTAAAGGGGCAGTAGGCACCCAGGCCAGCTATGACGAAATTTTGCATGGCACCGGGGTTACACCGCAGCAGATGGAATTTGTGGCGATGGACCATTTAGGCATCGAGGCGTTCCCGATTAGCACCCAGACTTATACCCGCCAGCAAGACGTGCGGGTGATGAATGTGTTGTCCGGCATTGCTGGCTCTTTGCACAAATGGGCGATGGATTTTCGGATACTGCAATCACCCCCGTTTGGTGAATGGGCTGAACCGTTTGGTAAAAACCAGGTTGGTTCTAGCGCAATGCCGTTTAAGCGAAATCCGATTAATACTGAAAATATCTGTTCGTTGGCCCGCTATGTGGCCAGTTTACCGGCCGTGGCTTGGGACAATGGAAGCCAAGCGATTTTAGAGCGTAGTTTAGACGATTCGGCCAACCGTCGGGTATTTATGCCGGAAGGTTTTTTGGCCACCGATGAGATTCTAAAGCGTGCGATCCGCATCTTTAAAGAAATGGTGATTGACGATGCCCAGATCGGCCGGAATTTGGCCACTTATGGCCCCTTTGCTGCGACAGAGAAAGTGCTGATGGCCCTCGTTGCCAAAGGTGCCAGTCGGCAGGATGGCCATGAGTGGTTAAGAGAGCTGAGTTTGCAGGCGTGGCAAGCGGTGCGGGAAGGGCGGCCAAACCCATTGGTCGATTTGGTTGCAAGTAACCGTGAATTGCAAAACTATATGACCGGGGACGAATTACGTGATTTGATGCAGGCTGAGGCACATGTGGGAACAGCGGCCGAACGAGCGCGGGATATGGCGAGTTTAATTCGGGATAGTCTGTCTTAAGCGGCCGTTTCACCTAGGATCATTAGCATTACCTTTTTTGCAACCTGCATTAAGGTGCATCCGCCACAAAAACGGCCCGTACCGGAGATGGGTGACCTTCAATCGTTTTACTTGAATCTGCAGGGTCTAGATAATCTTTTAGCGAGTGGAACGTCATCCAATCGGTTGATCGCTGTTCTGCTGAAGTGGTAGGGGTCACATCGACTAATCGTACATTTTTGAACTGACATTTGCGCAGCCATGATTCTAATGTCAGCGTTGAGGGCAAAAACCAAACATTCCGCATTTGCGCATAGCGACCTTCTGGCACCAGCACTTCACCCAGTTTGCCGTCTACAACCAATGTCTCGAGCACAAGCTCACCACCGGAACGGAGCGAATCACGCAGCTGAAACAGATGGTCAATCGGTGATTTGCGGTGATAAAGAACACCCATCGAAAAGGTGGTGTCAAATGCGCGCAGCCCGGCCGGTAACTGCTCGATGCCGATGGGTAAGACCCAATTGTTGCTTGCGGCCAAATAGCGACGCATGGCGAAAAACTGCATCACAAAAACGATATAGGGGTCTATGCCGATCACCTCTTTTGCACCAGCACCTACCATGCGCCAACCGAAATAACCGTTGCCACAGCCTACGTCTAGCACCCGCCTATTAGTTAATGGTGCGATTTCATCTTTAACCCGATCCCATTTCCAGTCAGAATGCCATTCAGTCTCGATATGATGGCCAAACAGGTGAAACGGCCCTTTGCGCCATGGGTGCAGGATGCGTAGCTGAGTTAGCAAGTGTGCATGTTGTTCAGGCGAAAGGTCCGATTCTCGGCCGATGGTGACCGCGTTTAGCAGGTCAATTTCGCTTGGGGTGACGCTTGGCAATCGCTCGACGGCCGAGCGCCATTCGGCCAGCTTGCCATGTGCATCTGGGTTTAGGGCTGATGGGATTGTCTGGGCGAGGCTAGACCCCCAAGAGGCCAATTGGGTATTTTGGACGGAGTCAAGAAATGCTGAGTAATCAAACATAGGCTTTTATTTAATCGCCAGCATGGAGCAAAAGTTGAGTGCTTGGAACCAAAGTTCGGCCGATTTAAAACCGGCACCCAGCATCCGTTTCTGATGATCAGCGATCGTTTCGGGGATGAGCACATTCATGATGGCGGTCCGTTTTTGGGCCACCTCAAGTTCGCTGTATCCATTGGCCCGTTTAAAGTCATGGTGTAAATCGATAAAACGGTCTGTTTGCTGTTCCGAATCGAAGACGACTTTTTCAGATACAACGAAGACGCCGCCAGGGTTTAGACCTGCATAAATGCGTTGTATCAAGCTGTCACGATCGGCCGGATCTATAAATTGTAGGGTGAAGTTGAGCACAACCATGCTGGCATTTTGAATGTCGGCCTCACGGATATCGCCGAGCAAGATCTCCATCGGCACATCAGACGCGTCATTGGCGATATTGATGCGGCATTGGTCCACCATCGCCTGAGAGTTGTCAATGCCGACCATGTGGACCCCATCCTGCTTAATATGATTGCGCATGATGACGCTGGCCGCCCCCAGTGAACAGCCGAGATCATAGACATGGCTGTTCGGCCGCACATATCGTGCAGCGATCAGGCCGATCAGAGGCAGGGTTAGCTCGTAACCGGGCACAGATCGGCCGATCATATCTTGGAAGACTTTGACCACCTCTGCATCAAATTGAAAAGGGGTGACATCTCGTTTTTTAGAGAAGATATTGTCAGAACTCATTGGGATTGGGGTTTATAAATCGAGCTTAAAATCAAACGGCATTAAATATTGTGTACCGCTAAATCGTTTGCGCAATTGGTCTGGCAGGTTAAACATACTGTTAATCGCTTTGGCGGGATCAGGGAATGGGGGAGCGAACTCATATGCTTTTTTGTTGTCATAGACGTTGACCACCGGCACCATGATCTCAGGATCGTCCGGCAAGTCGGCCAGTTCACGCGCTTTGGCCAGGGCATCTAGAAAGTTGCCGTGGCTGTCAACCAAATGATGACCTTGCGCCTGTCGGCCGGTCCATACTCGTCCTAAACAAATTTCATCAAGAGTGTCATATGGAATATCCCGATGGGTAGAAACAAGCCACTTGAAGGTCTTGTATCCATCCTCAATCATGCCCATAATTTTTTCGCGTGCTTCATCAGTCAAATTCGGGCTACCGATCAGGCCTGCCATTTTGCCACGTTTAAATTCATGATAATTGATCTTCAATTTGCCTAAAAGCTCAGTTACAATTGGCAATGTTGCAACCACACCGATTGATCCGGTGATGGTGACTGACTGGCTCATGATATGTGTGGCGGGAGCAGAAACGTAGTAACCGCCCGAAGCGGCCACATCCCCCATATAAGCGATCACCGGTACTTTTTTGCTTACCCGCTCAATTTCGCGGGCGATTAGGTCAGATGATAATGCACTGCCGCCTGGAGAGTTCACATAGAAAACCAGTGCCCCTAAATTAGGCATTTGTTCCGCCATACGGATATGGCGAACGAGGGTAACATCCCCCGCGTTTTTGCCCCCTACAAGAGGAATCGGCAGTTCGACAGGGGGATTTTGACTCTCTCCCATCACAATTGGCCCTTCTAAGCTGACCACGGCAATGACCTTTTCACGATCAATTTTTCGCCATTTGCGCCACATTTTTTTAGATGCGGTTTCCCAATCGGTGATGCGGATCGTTTTGTCGGCCGCTTTTTCTTCATCCGTTTGGGGTTCAAATAGTAAATGTTCGATTTCATCATCATAGGCTAAATGATCAATGAGCCCGAGCTGGTGCGCCTCTGGAGCGGTGTGTGGGGCTTCATCTATGATTTTTTTAAAGGCGTCTTGGCTCATACCGCGACCGGCCGCAATACCAGCGGTGAGAAATTCCCAGTTTTCATCCATCAGCCAGTTGGTTTGTTCTTGAAATTCTGGGGATGCTTCTGATTTGCTAAAAGGGTCGACGGCCGACTTGTAAGGCGAAATCTGAAAATTCGCCATTTCCACCCCAACCTCGGCCAGTGCATCTTTAAAAAACATCGTTTGGCTATAAAGGCCCATCACGCTGAAATCGGCCGTATGCGGAACGATGATTTTATCGGCCCCGCTTGCCAAATAAAGTTGGCCGATCGACACCGATTTCATCGTGACAATGACCTCTTTGTCGGCCGCTTTTAGCCGTTCAAACCCTTGGCGTAAACTTTGCAAACGGGCCAAGCTAACGGCCAATCCATCTAGTGTGAAAATGACCCCCTTCAGGTTTTTCGCATCAATCATTTGCTGCAGCCGGGCGTTGTGCGCCTGCATCGACATGGGCTTAGAGCCAGATTCTAATGGGTTTGGAATAAAGCTTTGGAAAAAACTGGGTGCGGGGCCTTCTCGTTCTGGGAACGAGCCGCTGAGTGAAATGCGGACGTAACCGACTTGTGCCTTGCGCCGCCAAAAGTTAAACAGAGCGATACGCCCCTTGCGGTAACGTTGGCCTACTCCCTTAAAGAAGTTTGCCGGCATTTTTAACATTTTTTTGAACGTAGAGGGTTTGTTTTGTTCTGACATAATTTGAAAGAGTTGTTCAGATTTTTATGCTCGGATCGGTCTGAACGATTTTATTTGTCTGCCAATAGCTGTGTCGCTGCATCGACCATGGTGAATGCGGAAGCGGCGCCAACGGCCGCTTGGTCGGTTGTTTCTAATTCGATTAGAGGACGTAAGCCTAATTTTTGCAAAATATAAGAATGGGCCGGATGAATGGGTGCTTTTCCGGCGATGAGTGTAAAACGCATGGCCGGATTTAAACTGGCGGCCGTGTATGCGGCCGCGGCTGAAATTAACCCATCAATGATAACCGGCACACGACCAGCCGCTGCAACGAGCATGAGCCCTGCTATCGTGGCGATTTCGGCCGAACCGACTGTGCGAATCACGTCGATCACATCGATTTTTTCAGGGTTGTTCAGCTTGATCGCATGTTCGATCAATTCGATTTGGGCCGGAATGGTTAAGTTTAAAGCAAATGGATCAGATTCTGGCATGATTTCAGCAACGGGGATTTGCCCCAGTACGGCTGCGACCGCAATGGCGGAAAGTGCACCGCCACGACTGGTAATCGCCCCGGCCGCTAGTAGATTCATACCGTTCGAAATTTCAAGCGAACCGATATTCATGCCGACCATAAATGCATCATTGACTTCTGTGATGACCATTGCTGACCCTGCGGCCATATTGCCACCTTTGGCGATGCGAAGGCTTTGGACCGATGGATGGGTAAATGGATGAGTCATTCCTACATCGGTTAAGGTGATAGTTGCTTGATGTTGCTGAGCAATGGCGCAAATTTCAGCTTTCCCATCTACGGTTTCTTGCATTCTTTGGACAGTTTCGGCCGGATCTACCGCCGTGTGACCTGAATCTGCCCCGATTAGAACGACTCGTTTTTGGTCCAGTTGAACGTCGAGCTCACCACGAATTGTTGCCACCCGAATCGCCAAGGCATTTAGCATTTCGTTCGGATGCCCAAGTGCTTGTAGCCGGTCGCGGGCCGCTTGTTGGGCTGCAAAATCGATTAGAGGAATGTCTGGAATATAAATCATAGTGTTTTTCGATTAAATCGAGTCTGGAAAAATACCACAGAACCATCTTTTTTTGCGAAAAATAAAGGGGGTTATTATCAGGCGGCCGATTTCTAGAACAACCTGTAAGATTTTTTCTAATTGTTAAGATTCAGCCAAGGGTTCAGATATAATTTTTCTAAAGATTCATACCCCAACCGACTTCCCAGAGAAATTAGGAAATTTGTGAATCAAAACAGGAAAAACTATGAGCGATATTCAAGAACTCAAAGAGCAATTCGAAGCATACAAAGCTTTGGACCTAAAATTGGCGATGACCCGCGGACAACCGGCCGATGCGAATTTTGATCTGTCAAACGGAATGCTGAACATGGTCAGCGGTGAAGACACTGTAACCCCTTCTGGGATTGAAATTCGAAATTACCCAGGCGGTGTAGCCGGTTTGCCAGAAGCCCGCGAGCTGTTTAGCGGCATGATCGGTGTAAACGCTGACGAAGTGATCTTAGGAACCAATGCCAGCCTAATGATCATGACCCAAGTTTTAACTTGGGCGTTGCTCAAAGGGGTTAATGGCAGCCCACGACCATGGTCACAAGATAATCCTAAGCTAATCGTGACTGTGCCTGGTTATGACCGCCACTTTAAGTTGGCTCAGGGGCTAGGTTTTGAATTGGTTCCTGTGGCGATGACGAGCGAAGGGCCAGATATCGATGCGGTCGAGAAATTGGTTGCCGAGGATGCTTCAATTAAGGGGATCTATTTTGTTCCCGTTTACAGCAATCCAACGGGTGAATCTGTTTCAGATGAGGTAGTACGCCGTTTGGTCAGTATGCCGACCGCGGCCCCTGACTTCACTATTTTGGCCGACAACGCTTATGCGGTACATCATTTGGATCATACAGATAAAGATGAACCCTTGAACTTTATTCGAGCTGCAGAGGCGGCCGGTAATCCAAATCGGGCCATTTTATTCGGTTCAACTTCAAAAGTAACCTTTGCAAGTGGCGGTATCGGATTTATGGGCAGCAGTGTCGACAATGTTGCTTACTTCTCTAAATTGTTTGGCCTAACAACGATTGGCCCAAACAAAGTTGAGCAATATCGCCATGTTCGTTTCTTTCAAACGATCGACGGGGGTATCGAAGGCTTAATGAAGCAGCATGCAGCTATTATCAAACCGAAATTTGATGTCGTTGACAAAGTGCTGACCCAGCATTTAGCAGGTACCGGCCTTGCGGAATGGACCAAGCCAAAAGGGGGCTACTTTATCAGCCTGAATACGACTAAACCGGTAGCTAGTCGTGTGGTAGAATTGGCGAAAGAGGTAGGTGTTGCGCTGACCCCAGCCGGAGCGACCTACCCAGGTGGTGTTGACCCGAATAATAAGAACATTCGTCTGGCACCAACCCGTCCACCTGTAGAAGAAGTAGAAAAAGCGATGGAAGTGGTTGCACTTTGCATCAAGCTTGCTTCTGCTGAAGCTTAGGTTTTAATCAGTGGTCACGAGACAATTTCTGTGAATTTGTCTCAACTGCTCGATTGTTTTTAAAAATAGTGCATTGGGGTGGTTTAAGATATTTTTCTTTAAATCACCCCTTTTTGTTAAAATTTTCTAAGGATGATGGCGTAAATATCGGTATCGTCATAACAGAAACTAAAAATTCACGTCTATATTGTTGTATAGCAAAGTAGAGTGACTTAAGATAAGTTGAAAGCTGTGTGTCGAAATGCCTATCCTATATCAAGGAATTTCAGTCAATTCAACAACATCAAACACATATTCTTCTAAAACTTCTGTGACACTGTTCTGCTATTATCTAGAAATAGAGATTCAGGATTGCCAAAGGTAAACGACTTAAGCGTTTGCTCAGTAGCTGCGAGAATAGCAATTACATCATTTTGGTATTTGTCCTTAGGAACGGTAATTAAGTAGCTGTCCCAAAATAGTTCCCGTCCTTGCTCAACTGAAGATTAATTCTAGGAAGGTCCATTAATCTTTAGCCCACAGTACAATTGTCACGGCCTCGTTTTTATTTACGACAGGACAAAAGTTGAACGAATTCCATACTGCTCGATTCCAGCCCGGGCAAAAGATTGATCAATATATACTCAAAGAAGAAATTGCATCTGGCGGAATGGGTCAGGTGTTTTTGGCGTTCCAAGAGTCAATGAACCGATTGGTCGCGATCAAGTTTTTACCTGAAGTAGATAAAGACAATTCAGATACAGTGGCACGATTTGAGCGGGAAGTCTATATGATCTCGCATTTGGAGCATCCGCATATTGTTCCGGTTTATGGTTTTGGAGAGGTGTTTGGGAACCCATACATCGTGATGCGCCATATGAATGGGGGAACGCTACGTGACCATTTCCAATCAGGAAAACTGACATTAAAGAAAATGCTGGCTGTCGTAGACCAACTGGTTACTGCGATCGATTATGCGCATCAGCAGGGCATTATTCATCGGGACATTAAGCCGTCGAATATTTTTCTTGATGAACGGGAAAACGCCTATTTGGCCGACTTCGGCTTGGCGAAAACAGTTTCTGGCTCTTATGACCTAACACGGACCGACGAGGGGATATCTGGAACCCCTGAGTATATGTCGCCTGAGCAGGTGCGTGGCTTAAAGCTGGACGGCCGAACAGATATTTATTCTCTCGGCGTCATTGTGTTTCAACTCTTGTCTGGGCATCCGCCATTTTCGGGCCAAAATCCGATGGATACCGTTCTAAAGCAAATCTCTGATCCTGTGCCATCTATTCTTGGTTATCAGCCTGATTTACCTGCTGATTTAGACCGGATATTTAGCAAGGTCCTTTCGAAAGAATATACAGATCGATACGAAACCGGCCGGATGTTTGCGGCTGATTTAAACAAAGCCTTGGCTGATTTAGATCCCAACTGGGTTCCGTTTCAGTCTTCGGGCAAAGTGGATGCACCTGCCACGACAGAAGAAGCTGTAGAGCGACAGACAGATGAAGAAACTAAAAAGCGGATGCGCAAGATTCCGACCAAGGAAGAAATGGAGCAACAGGCGAATGACCAAACACAAGAAGTCATCGATCTGCCAACGGAAACTTGGTTTACCCAAAGAAACCGACGAATCTTACTGTTTTCGACTTTAGGAATTTTGTTGTTGCTTGGCCTTGCGTATCTTGCCTATCTTTTTTATCGTCAGATTACGAACCCGATCCCACAATTGGAACCGGTGGCGGTCAGTATTTCAGAGACGCCAAAAGATATTGAATTAGATGATCTTGGGCAGGTTTGGGTCATTAATCACGATACAAATGAATTATTTTTGCTTCGAACCGACTGTAGTGCAGATCAAATTGATTGTGGATCAATTTTGGCAAGAGTTCCAGTTGGCAGCCGGCCGCAGTTTTTGGTACCAGCTGGCAATGAGGTCTTGGTCGGCCGTCAGTTGACCCAAGGGCTCGTCGCCGTTTCACTTGATAGCGCCAATGTACGCACGTTAGATTTCCCCTACATCCCCGTAGACGCTGTGCGTGTTGACGATTCAATTTGGATTAGTACCGGGCAGAATTTGATTGAAATCGATCTACAAGGGAATGAACTGAGTAATTATGATGCTGGATTGGTCGTTGGGATGCCAGATGGTAGCCCCAATTCCGCAGGAGCGCTCTATCACGCCGGTTCTGCAATTTGGGTAGCTATGGAAGGGAGTGGTGACTTGCTCAAGTTCGACCTCGCCACTCGAACATTTGAAGTTACAGTTAACCTGTCTAACGTTACGGGTCAGCTTATCTCAATCACCGGAACGGATGAGAGCCAAAGATTATGGGTAACACTCAACCGGGATAACCAGCTTTATCAACTGGATTCGGTTACAGGGGAAGAGATTGGTTCGATAGCCACAAGCGACCTTCCCTTAGATGTTGCTGTACATGAGGATTTCGTTTACGTTGTCGCGAGAGGGGACAGCCTCATCAATGTCTTTGATGCCGCGGAAGGATCATTTATCGGATCGCTGGATAAAATTGTAAGCCCTACAACCTTAACGGTAGAACCCTGTGGAACTGATTGTGCCTATTTGTGGGTTGGGTCAGAGTCGACCGGCTTAATTCACCGAGTCGATATTAGCTCTATCGAATAAAGATCAGACGAAAAGCCCACCTTGGGATTGATTACTAGTCTACGCTATAATCTTTGCTGCATTTTGTCTAGCTGACCGTTTTTTGCACGGTTGGAAAAGTTATCAAGTAGACGATGCCCCTTCACTTACCTCATGTCTGACTTACCTCAAATAACCGGATACCAAATTTTAGAGATCGCCGGCCGCGGAGGGATGAGTACGGTTTATCGGGCTATACAGATAGAAACATCGCGTGAGGTTGCCTTAAAGCTAATTACATCTAGCAACCAAGATAAGTTAGATCAATTTAGCCGTGAAGGGGAAATTATTGCTTCTCTTGAGCACCCCCATATTTTGCCCGTTTACGACTTTGGTTTTTCAGGTGATCAACCATATCTTGTGATGCGGTTACTAGAGGGGGGCAGTTTGGCCGACTGGGTGAGAGGGGGAAGTCGCCCCGACCCAGAAAAAGTATTTGAAGTCATCATCCAAATGGCTGAGGCGCTTGATTTTTCTCATGCGCGCGGCGTTTTGCATCGAGATGTGAAGCCATCTAATATGCTTTTGGACCAAAATGGGTTTGTCTATTTATCTGATTTTGGTATCGCAATGTTCCCTTCTGACGGTGAGAGCCGCGGACTTGGTAGTGCTGCTTATATTTCGCCCGAGCAGGCGCGTGGGGATGCGTTAGACGGCCGTTCCGACATCTATTCTCTCGCAGTGACTTTATACGAATTGTTGACGGGTGAGAAGCCCTACACGGGTGAGACACCGGTTGCGGTGATGGTCAAACAGATTAACGAGCCGGTGCCTGATCCTCGTGATGTGAATCCAGATATTTCACCAGCGGTCGCTGAACTCATAACTTGGGGGATGTCTAAAAAACCGGATGGGCGGCCGCAGTCGGCCGGGCAATTTGGGCAGCTGTTGCAATATGCGATTCGTAACCCAGATGCACCGGTACGGCCGTCAAGCTCGGGACCGACTTTGCCAATTAGAACCCTAACCCCACCACGCGGAATTTCGACTATATCTGGCGCAGATGAGTTGAATGAACCGCACACGCCAGGATGGGAAGATGTTGATAAGAATAGCCGTTGGTTGGTTCTGATTTTTGGCTCGTTCTTGCTCTTAGCCGCCTTGATAACCGGCTTTCTGATATTTATAATTTCACAAAATCCTGACTTTTTTAGGGTGACCCCGACTTCGGTTCCAACAATAGCGGTCACCCAAGCACCGAGTACGCCGGTTCAAACATTGCAAGCTGGTGTGAATGACAATCTAGTCTATTCTGACCGATTCGATGTTAATTCTAGCCAAGAGGATTTGGCTGATGGGATCGGATTCGTTGATGGGGCGCTGCAAATTCAAACGGACAATCAGGACTTAAAGCTTTGGCCCGCCAGCTTGGCGAATGATCTGACGGATAGTGCGATGCGGGTTGAACTTTTAGAGTCGGACCGGGCAAATAACTATAAGGTTGGCTTGGTTTGCAGACTGCATCAAATTGAAGATGAGACTCGCTTCTTTGGGGTCGTTGTTGACAAAAATGGTGGTGTGCAGACGGCAACCTCTTTCCGCTTTACAAATAACGAGCTGGTTAGCATCGATTCAGAGGAGATTTCTGAAGAGTTGATCATTAGAGATTTAGGGACATTTGTGTTGGAGATGCATTGCATAGGCGAAGATATCGATTTATTTATCAATGATTTTCGCGTTTTGTCTAGTCGAGACACTGAACCTGTGGCTGGGATTAGCGGGCTGGTAACGGCCAATAATGGGGATGGGGCTCATGAGGTTCGCTTTGATAATGTTAAAATCGAAACGAAGTAGGCCTTATTTCTAGTTCAGCTTAGTGCAAGGAAAAACTAGCGTTCAACAGCTCCAATATCACATGGCGCATCATTGTTCGGCCGAGGATTTCCTCGTTGGTCTGCACCCTCACAGCCTTTATCTTTTGGCCAGCCGGTTTCAATCGCATTCCCTGGGTTAGCGGGTAGGTGGGTTTCAGTATCGCCACCATTGTTTTTCAGGCTGCCTAAACCGGCCGATTTGTTGATTTGATTGACGCTGTCTTCTATTTCTGTAATGACGCAACTGTCTGCAACAGAGCCGATCAATGCATAAAATAGCTTGAGAGATCCGGTGCAATCGCCCCCCACATTCCCGTCGATAATCGAGTTGAAAACCGAGGCAAGCCCTGAAACGCCTGAAGGTGTACCGGCCAGCGAGGTATTGAAGGCGATTGTTGAGTTAAAGATATTTGTTATGCCGCTTTGGTTTTCGATACCGGCCCCGCCGTTACTGGATTGATTACCAGAGATAGTCACATTCCAGGTCGTAAAGTCACCCACAGCGTAAATGGCGCCACCGGCCCCACCGGCCGCTTGATTGTAGCTGTATGTTGCCCCACTTGTTCGGGCTTTACTTCCGTTGTTGATGTAGATCGCCCCACCGTTGTTCGCCCGATTGTTCGAGACGGTCGAACTATCGATGAATGGTTCAACCGAGCCGCCAGCATTGACAAATAAGACCCCACCGTTACCGGCCGCGATATTGCCCATTAAACTGCTGGTGGTCACCCCTGCAAATCCGTTGGCGCAGATGGCCCCACCGTTGCTGCCACTTTCATTGCGAGCCAAATTTGATTGAGAGATATTGGCCGACCCACTTGAGTCTACAAAGACTGCACCACCGCAAGTGCCGCTAAAATTGCTGTCAAAACCGCCACCCGTGGCTGTTAGCGCACCCGTTGTCGCAATGGCTCCACCAGAGCCATTGGTTTTGTTATTTTTGAGCGTAATGTTGACCAAACTTAGCGTTCCGTTATTTAGAATCGCTCCACCATTTTCTCCGCCAGCATTTCCATTTTCTAAAGTTAAATTATCAATGGTTGCCGTAACACCCCCGTTAATCGTCATGATTCTATTGGAAGCGGAGTCGGAGCTGTTGGCGGCTTGAACAATGGTGCCATCTGGGCCACTTAGGTTGATGGCGCGTGATACGACGATGCCAGACTCTTGGTGAGGAGAACTAGCTACGATGATGTTGAGGACGGGTGAACTGCCGGAGTTGCCATTGTTGATCGCTGCCTGAATGGTACGGAAGCGAATGCCGTCATCGCAGATCGCATTGTTGTCAGCGTCTGTGCAGGTGCCATCGACATACGTCGCATCGTTGTCGATTATCGTGATATTGATGTCGGCCGGATTGATGCCGTTAAAGCTGCTATCGGTTGAACTAGATGCAGAAGTTTGTATGGTGCATGTTTGAGCGCCAGAGCCATCCGAGCCGGGGTTGTCGACAATCGTCACACTAATCGAAACACCAGAATCCCAATTGGTTGAATCCAATGTGATAGAGCTTTCTGGAATACAGAGATTCCCATTTGTACTGCTCAGACCTACGGTTACCGGGGCCAATGGGGAGCCATTTAGGGTGATTGCAGCGCTTGTTTTGCCAGCACCTTCGCTAACGCTAATCGATTGTGGATTAATGATAATGTCACCAGACTCATTGTCTTGAATGGTAACCACGGCCGAGCCATCTTGGATTTCAGCATTCACTGCCCCTGATAATTGAATATTAAAGGCCTCGCTTGGTTCAAGCACTTGGTCGTCGATAATATCAACTTTAATCGTCTGTTCTCCACCTTGATTGGCTTCCCAAGTTAACTGTCCATTGACTTGAAAATAATCAGATCCAGCGATAGCGCTACCGTTGCTGCTGTCGTAATTGACCAGCACACGTTTGCTATTCGGAGAAGTTCGGGACACAACCACAAAGACGCTTCCTTCTGATTCCCCAACACTTATATCGACGATAGACAATCTGCTGGTCGGTTCATTAGGAGTCTCTTGTGTTGGGGTGTTTGGTACAGGCGTATCTGTATCTCCAGGCACGGGGGTATTGGTAGATGTGGCCGGAATCGCTGTATTCGTAGGCTCAAGTGTATCTATTGGCCCTGTAGGTGTTTCGGTTGGCGTCGGTATTGTTGTTGGGGTGATGTTTGGATCAACCGTTTGGGTTGGTGGGTTGAGTGTGGGAATACCTCGGGTGGGTGTTGGCACATCCGGTTCTTCTGTCGGTGTCGCTTCGGGTTCGACGCTAGATTCAGTGGGTTGGGCCGTTTCTAGCTGAGCAGGAGCTTCAGTTGGCGTTTCTGTTTCGAAATCTGTCTCTAAAATCGGAGCGAGCGGGGTTTCGGTTGGCGTTGCAGTTTCTACGTCGAGAATGGGTGGTGGGGCGGGTATGTTCCCTGAAATGATTTCCTCAACCACACCTGCAATGTCATCTGGGTTGGCGACGGAAATTTCAGCCCCACTAATATTATTGGAAAAAGTAAACCCTTCAGCTTCCCGATCGGAACTAATAAAAATCGGCCGAATGGTTAATTCAATCGGATACGGATTGGCTGCTCGTGTGATCAAACCATCATCTAAACCGCATGTCCCGATACCGCCTGTCACTATAACAAGGGTAGCGGCTCCGGCAAATCCAGATTTACCTAAATCCTCAACCGCTTCAATTGCAGCCTTTACGAGGGCGGCATCTTCTGCGCCGGGTCTAAGACTATTCACCTGTGAAACCACTTGGGACCCATTGCGTTGGCCGACTGGAACGAGGTTGACCGAGTCTTCACAACCGGCCGGGACAACGCCCGAACCAAATACATGCACACTGACCACCTCGGTTTCCGGAAGGCGATTCACCGCTTGGCTAACAATTTGTTGGGCGTTCTCTAGTTTGGTTGTATTTCCTTCGCCTAAGGGGTCTCCCATTCGAATTGAACTATCGACGAGGAAAATGGTGGCACTGTCAGGATCGGCCGCAGGCTGTTGCAAATTAAAGATGCTATAGGCCAAGTAGCTAATTAATCCAACTAACAAAAGAGCTAGAATAACAAGTGTAATGATGAGAGATCGGCCTGATAAATTCATATGTGTGCGGTAGGGCTTATTTTTTTATTGCATCTAATTTATTTGCAAATAAAAAGTTGAAAAATTGTTTAGTGAAGTTGATGGTATCAACCCCTTCCTTTTTTTATCCTTCCTTCTACCGGCAAAAGTGCTGATGCGCAGCATAGCTTTTTTGGTGGGCCAATTCTATCACGATTAGATTGCAACTTTCCTTTCGGTCAAGTGCAAAATTGCTAATTGGCTATAAGATTCCGTGAATTTTATCTTATTCAATAAATATTTCATCATTTCGCTTGGCGCATAGCACGGGGCAGGGGTGGAAAGGCTATGAAATTTGAGTGGTTCAAGTACAGTGAATGGATGATATTTTGACTTATTTTGATCGGTTTGGGTTTTGCCCATTTAGGTTTGTTGAATAAAAATGGGAGATCAATTTCTGGGTTGGACCATTTGACTATCTGTTTAGAGCCTAAAATAACGAATTGGTCTTTAATACCCGTTGCAGTTGTGAGTCATGGGGCGTTATGTTAATATTTTCGTTGTCTGATAGAGATGTGAACCGAATGGATTGAAAAGGTTTTTGCGTCATCCATCTATTTGTTCAGAACGATTTAGACGATAATCAACTAAACTCAGTGCAATTCTTTAGCAAAAGGTAATGTATGGATAATGCAGATCAAATTCGAGCGTCGATATTGGGTGTTTTAATAAAAGATGCCAGAATTCACGCCGGCCGTTCCACTGCAGAGTGTGCAGAGGTTTTTGGCATGCCGGAAGAGGAATTTGAAAATATTGAACGAGGCAAGAGCTTTCCAGACATGCCTTTTCTAGAAGCATTGGCCATGTATTTACATGTGCCATTCGAGCATTTTTGGGGGAACGTCACTTTAGGTGGCTATCCGGTCTCAGATTTCACTGATTTATTAAAATCTCGGCGTGCCGGAATCGGTGCCCAGGTACAAAAATTACGTGAGGGTAAAGGCACCTCGGCCGAAGATTTGGCGAAAGCACTTAAAATTGAGCCTGGTGAATTAGCCAAAATCGAAGATGGATCTACAGAACTATCGATTTCAATGGCTGAAAGAATCGTGGGTGCCTTAGACCTTTCGATGCGAGACTTGCAGGATAAAGACGGTGCAAGCCCGTTGCTTACCCACGAACAGCAACAGAAACTGATCCAGGAAATTGATAAAATGCCGGATGATTTAAGGGTATTTGTGATGAATACAAGCAATCAACCTTATTTAAAGATGGCGATGAACTTGAGCGAGATGGAAGTGAATAAAATGCGCGATTTTGCTGAAGGTATTTTAGATATCACTTTGTAGGTTAGGCGCAGGCTGCCATCTAAAAAGAAACAGGGTTGCTGGACGAGATTTTACTCGTTTAGCAACCCTGTTTTTATTTAATGCACAGAGCCCCAGCGTTCTGCTGCATTTGCACCGAGAATTGGGGCGAGCCAGCCACAAGGGACAACCAAAAGAATCATCCAGCCTGTCGGTCCCTGAGAGATATAAAGGTCAGGATAAGCGAGGGGATTAAAGTGACTAATATCCAGACCGGTTCCATCTGCTAAGGAACTGGCTAAAAGCCAGCAAATTAGAAGTGTGGCTGCTGAAAGTGTTCCCATAATGCCAAACTGGATCAATGAGCGTAAGCGCACTAAACCAACGAGCATCATCATAACAATTGACCAAAAAATCATGTAATTTAGTAACATGGTGCCTCCATCTGTGCTTTCTTTTCTGCTGAAAAACCGATCTGTTAAACCTTGGTAAGTTTAAAACGACGGCCGGAACCGATTGGTTCCACCCAGTTTGCCTTTCTCTAGAAATTGATAGTAGCTCTTAGGCTATACAAAAAAGAAGAACACGATTCGCTTGCGTGATTAAGGTACCAAAACCGGTATAATTCATCTCGACGTTTGCGCACTGCAAACTTGTCGCTTTGCTGATGGAACGACCGTAGGCAAACAATAGAAATAGGTTGACCAAATTATGAAACGATCGACGAAACTAATCTACTTTGGATTTGGCTTAGGGCTTGGATTAATGGCTCGCGAAATGTGGAAAAACGCTGAAGGATTAAAACATTGGGCCGGACCGCAAGCCCTGCAATTGATAAGCCGAGGTGCCTCGCTAGAAGATTTAGTTGCTGAATTAGAAGCCACCGGCAATCGAGCCAGCCAGCAGCTGCTAGAAAAAATGCCGACTGAGCGAAACTATAAGTTACTAAGCCACGTCATCGGTATTGAACGTTGGGGACAGAGTCGCTTAGAAGTGGCTCTGGGTGAGCGGTCGTTTTCTATGGATGAATATAACGCTTACCGGCCGAAAATCGGGATAAGCTGGAACGAATTACAAGATGAGTTTGTGACAACAAGAAAACAAACGGTTGAGTTGGCCAAACGACTTGCGAGCCAAGAAGGGAATAATGTGACGGTGATGCACAATGAATTTGGCGAGCTTTCGGTGTTACATTGGTTGGTTTATTTGCGCCAGCATGCAAATAGCGAACTTTGGAAGATGAATTAGATGCGGTCACTAAAGAAAGCACTTCAAGAACATGAACTCATCGTTTTGCGCATTATTGGGGAGTGGTGGGAGTTAGATCTAACCGGGCAAAACAAAAAGACGAGTATCGCTACCTTGGTGGCAGAATTGCCCAATCTAGGCATTCCCCAAGAGCTAATGTATTTACCGCAAGAAAATGTCGAGGCGGTAAAAGCATTGGTGCGTGCGGGCGGAAAAATGCCTTTGGCGACGTTTACACGCCAATTTGGTGAAGTGCGCCAGATGGGGCCTGGTGCGCTAGAGCGAGAAGAGCCATGGCTTGATCCTCAATCGGCGGCCGAGGATTTGTGGTATCGCGGTTTGATCTTTAAAGGCATCGACCGTGATGATCCTTCTGTCGAATATATGTTTATGCCGGACGAGTTTTTTAGCATGTTCGACCTAGAAACGTTAGACGCAGGGGATGAATCTGAAGAGGGTGAAGCGGATCAGACGGCCGAGGACCCCATCGAATTTATCGAAGGGCCTGAAGACAATAAGTATGAAGCGGTCGCGACACCAGATGGGCTAGAGAAGAAAAAGACTGACTTAAAAGGCGTCGGTCGTTCAATACCGGCCGAGTTGCTGCAAAATCTATCTGTTCCAATATCAGAGGACCCTATCCCTGAGGAAAAGCCTGCTAAAGCGAAAAGCAAGGTTAAAAAAGTAAAGAAAAAACCGATTCAAATCAAACGGCCGCCTAAGAAAAAGAAGGCAGATGCTGAAGAAGAGGGTGAGCAGTACGTTGACGATGCGGATGAACTGCCACCAGAGTTTGATGAAGGGGATGATGGCATTGCAGAAGAAGAAAAAGGGATGCCTCGAACCTCGATTGAGGAACGAGAAGCTGAACCGGAACCGGAATGGGCAACTCGAAAACTTGCCCCAGATGCGCAAGTTGCGGGACCCCCGGCCCGAGATAAACAAAGTGAAGATACGGTGTCCCGTGTTCAGGTTAAAGACGGCGTCATTGATCCGAAAGAAACTCCTGCTGCGACCCCAGTAACCCCACAAAAGACAACACCTAGAAAAACCCCCGCTGTACCGACAGGCGCAGGTGCCCCAGCGGACACAGATTTAGGCAATGGTCGGGTTGCGGCCTCGACCGAAGCTGTAGATGATTTTGTTACTTTGCTGACGCTGGCCCAAATGGAGCAATTGCGTGACGGCAACGCGGATCAAGTCAAACCTTATCTTTTAAACCAAGATGAAAACCGATTAAATTTATTGATTGCGATTGGTGTCAACTTACTTTATTTAAAACGGATTCCTGAGGGGTATCGCCCAACCAAGGCTGCGGTTGAGTGGCTGCAAGAGGGGCGTGAAGCCCAATTGCAGATGCTGGCGAATGGCTGGCAGACGTGTAGTTGGAATGGTTTGCGCCATGTTCCGACGTTGAAGTGTGAAGGAAGTAATTGGTCTAATGATCCAGAACTTGCCCGAAAGGCGCTATTAGACAGTCTTGTACTGGATGATTCGTGGTCACTTTATACCGATGTGATTCAGCGCATTAAAAGAGAGACCCCAGATTTTCAACGGCCGAATGGCAATTACGATATGTGGTATATCCGTGATTTGGCTAGCGGAGAATATGTGAAGGGGTTTGATAATTGGGAAATGGTTGAAGGGCGGCTGCTGCGTTATCTGGTTGAATATCCTCTGCATTGGTTGGGGATGGCTGATATCGGGCCTGAAAGGTATCGTCTAACGGAGCGGGCGATGCGTTGGATTGGAGATGAGCCGCCGAATGAAACCGGATCGACTGAAGCTTTGACACTTTCGGACGATGGTTTACTGCAACTTTCACCGGCTGTGGACAGGTATAAACGGTTTCAAGCGGGTCGCTTTGCCCGACTGCAACCTGCGACCCCAGGAAAACCATTTGCGTACAGGGTAACACCCAGCTCATTACAGCAAGCTACAGATGTAGGCATTGGACCCAAGCGGGTGTTGCAATTTTTAACTCAAGCATCGGCCGATGGAAAAGTACCGGCCGGATTGAAGCGGGCGATTGAACGATGGTCTGAAAATGGGATTGAAGGAATGGTTGAACAAACGGTCGTCATTCGGGTTAAAGATCCCAAGATTTTAGACACGTTGCGCAGCCGTCCGGAAACCCGACCATTTTTGGCCGAAAACTTAAGCGAAACCGCTGTCATCGTGATGCCCGGAAAATGGGCCGAGCTTTGCCAAGCGGCGACACAGTTGGGGCTGTTGCTTGAACCAGATGGGTTTTGATGGTGTTTTGTGAAGGGCGCCATCCCCCAGACACACGTGAGGAATTATGAATTTAGTGATTAGACTATTGATCAATGCGGTAGCGCTGTACGCGGCCGCATATGTGGTGAACGGCATCAACTTGACAGGCAGTTGGATCCAAATCGCCATTGTGGCCCTGATTTTTGGTGTTGTAAACGCCATCATAAAGCCGATTACAAAGTTAATTAGCTTACCTTTCATTTTGATAACACTCGGACTGTTTACTTTGGTGGTTAATGCATTGATGCTTTGGCTAACCAGCGGATTGTCCGGTGCACTTTCAGTTGATGGCTTTGGCCCCGCATTTTGGGGAGCAATTGTTGTCAGTATCGTTAGCTGGCTGCTCAGCTCGTTCTTGAAAGACGACAGTGATGATTAATCAGCTATAAGTTCAAAAGACGCGGTTTCATTTTTATTCAAATGAAATCGCGTTTTTTTAATTTCAGGAACAAGATTAACGACTAGAAACGTGCAGCTTGTTTCGCTACAGAAACTTTTATTTAGCCTATGGGGAAGCCTGCCAAGAAGCCTCCAATTTTCGCTACACAATTTGACAATATAATTAAGAATGAACGGAATCAACTCTAATTTTCGAGGCGGATTAAGAATTCTTGCTGTTGTTTTGCCTACTAAGACTTACCTTATGACGCCTAAGTACGTGAAAAAGCTGTAAAACTTTTAGTTAAAGTGGCCTAATTTACCCCGCAAGCTTACATCTTGCCTAATTAGAAACATTTCGTGTAAGCAATGAACCCTATCGTTGGAAACATTAGAAATAACAACTGGTTATTCATTTTTCAGCGGTTATTGTTTCAGATAATTTCGATTGAAATGGGTGGTTCCAATCCTCATCACGTTTGCTATGTACTTAGTTGGCACAAGCTCCCGCTCAAAGAGTCTGATCAATGTAAGCAATGGTCCAATCCGTCTTTATTTTTAATTGAATTCACAAAAATAAGATGCTTTGGGTGGGAAAAATTATGCGAGATAAACTTATTCGACGATCAAAATTTAGATTGTGTTTTGTTATGTGTGTGGCTTGTATCGCGATATCGATGCAACAGGATATCGTTTTTTCGTCTGGCTTAGAGTTAGGCACCCATTATCTATCTTCGCCCAACGTATTTTCACCTGCATTAGGCGAGCCACAATTTGATGTAAGGCAGGGGGGAGCTGACCCAGATGTATTTGAGTGTGGCGAAACCGATCGGGACACTGATGGTGATGGTTTGCCGGATAGCATCGATATTGACAATGACAATGATGGGATTGTTGATGGCAAAGAAGGGACATCTAGCGGTGGGGATATTGAGTCGCTATTCCCAAATCCAGACTTTGAAGATTTCACCTCATTACCAACAAGCTTTACTCAAATGAATCGGGTCATCGGCTGGTATCAAGCCACCGGTGCCACTTCAGATTATTATCACGAGCGTGGCTTTATGGGGCCGGCCGGTGGTTTGGGACAAGCGTCACCAACCCCAGACGGCGAAGGGTTTGTCGGCTCTATCCATGTCAGCTCAAGTTATGCCGAATATGTGGGCAACATTTTAACCGCCCCAATGATTGTTGGAACCGAATATAGTTTTGACCTATTGTTAGGCGCGATCAAAGATGGCCCCGAACCCTATGGGGGAAATTATTCTGGACAACTGGTCGTCTACGCTAAAACCGGCGGCGTTCCTTCAGAATTTCCATTACCAACTTCAGGCTATATCGGTTCAACGAGCGGGATGGAAGAAGTGTACCGTGGGTCACTGACTGTACCGGCCGGCAATTGGCAAGAATACAACATCACATTTACCCCAACCAAAGATTACAACATGGTCATATTTGGCGCAGAGAATGCGGTCAATGCACCTGGAAAAACGGGCGCGGTCTTGCTGTTTGATGCACTTCAGCTCAATATCGCCCGCACTGAAGATACGGATGGAGATGGCATTCCAGATGCTTGTGACTTAGACAGTGATAATGATGGGATCAGTGACTTAGTTGAGAGTGGTGCGGCCGCCGGCAAAATTAGTGCAGATGGGGATAAAAATGGAACGGTGAATTTAGGGGAAAGTGGGGTTGCGGATGCGGATCGTGATGGGTTGATGGATATCTTTGACAATGATCCAGGTAATCCTGATGAAGCCGCTTCCGGCGGGACTGACCCTGTGAACAGCGATGGGGGAGACGAGCAAGACTATATTGACTTAGACAGCGATAATGACGGCATTCCAGATGCGGTTGAAGCTCAATTAACAGACAGATATGGGATAGATTTTGCAACTGACGACAACGTGACCGACGATGACGCTGATGGAGATGGCGTTATCGGTATCTATGATAACAACGGGACGTTTGGGGGTAGTTTTAATGACCCTGTGAATACAGACACAGCGGATGAGCCGGACTATCTTGATACAGATAGTGATAATGATGGTAGATCAGACACTGAAGAGCATGGGTTAACGGTTGAAGGTGGAGGTCCTGCCAATCCGAGCTATCCAGATCCAAACGGCCGAATCAATGACCCTCAGACAACGTTACTAAATGAAAGTGGGGACAACACCGAAGTCGCGTATCGAGAACTTTGGGTGCCACCAACGATTGATCCAGATGACAAAGATGGTGATGGGGTTCCCAATGCGACTGACATTGATGACGACAATGATGGGATTGTGGATCGGGAAGAGAATATTAATGTTGATCCGGATGGAGATGCTTTAGCAAGTGGATTTAGTGGCCGTACCAGCGGCAATAACAGTCACGCGACCCTTTCCCCTCAGGCAACCAATAACTGCCCTAGTGATCAAGTGGCGGTCGCTCTATACGGAGGATCTGTTACGCGAGGGATGGTTGGGGCAAATTCTGTGCATTCGTTGAATAATGGGATTTGCGTGCAAGTTGTTCCAACGGCAGATTGGGGCACGATGAGCGTTGCCGATTTCCAAACCTTTGATGTTTTATGGATCGGGAATGATGATTGTACTGCGCTGGGAGGGGCAACTGATTTTAATGTCGCGGCCGCATCTCGGCCAGTTTGGGAGATCGCCATCGACCCTGGGAATGTGATGATCGCAGGTGGTGACTATGACTTCCACGTTTACCGAAACGGGGGTGGTGAGGCTCGGGCTATAACAGCTGCAATGATCAAAGAAAGTGCAGATGGTCCCGCACCGGGGCTTGTTCTTCAGGCTGGCTGCTACAGTATTTTTGGTAAAAATTGGTATCAAAAGCTAGGCGGCACATTCGAAGGGCTGTTTCACGGCGGTGTCTCAAGTGCGAATCCAGGGCCAACTGATGTCACATCCCACTTGTTCAACACAAAATATGGGTGGACGGCCAATTCGTATGCGTTTGGCCAAAGCTGTCATGGTGGTATTTACATTGTTCCCGGCAGCCCGGTCGAACAATACAATTTGCAGGTCCTCTTTTATTATCCGGGTGGGACCGTCCCCTGTTTTATGATGTCAGACGAGCGCTTCCCACCGTTTTTCGCAACTCGGGACACAGACAATGATGAAATCCCTGATGCGTGTGACTTAGACAGTGATAATGATGGTATTAGTGACTTGATTGAAAGTGGGGCAAGCGCAGCCTTGATTGCGGCCGACCTTAATAAAGATGGAACGATCTCGTTGGCCGAGGCGGCCGCAGCGAATGGCGGGGTCGCAGACGCTGATGGTGATGGTCTAATGGATATTTTTGACCGGGATACCAGTGATCCGAGTTACCTCACCTCGATCGGAACGATCCCCGTTAATAGCGACACAGACATTTTGCACGACTACATCGACCTAGACAGTGATAGCGACGGGATTCCAGACGTGATTGAAGGGAAACCGACCAAAGGGTTTGACCCACGCTATGGCAACGACGGTGATGTACGCGATGATGATTTTGATACCGATGGTGCCATTGGTGTCTTTGACAGAAATGACCGGCTAACGGGTAATTTTGGCGGCAACTTCCCATTGCCTGAAGATACAGATGGAGATGGAGAACCGGACTATTTGGACCTAGACAGTGACAATGACTTCGCCTTAGACGAATGGGAAAGCGGTTTGTTTTTGGCTGATCGTGACGATATTCTGGATGGTATCGATGACCTTGTGAACCCAGCAAGCGATTACCGAGACAATAATGGGATTGTCGATTTGCCATGGCGAGACTTGAATGACGAGGATGCAAATGCGGAAACGGATGGGGATGTTGACTATCGTGAGTTTTCGGCCGATCAAGATCGCGGAGACGCGCCACCTAGCTATGGCGATGCTTTTAATAGCATCAATACCAATGTAGACCTTTGGCTGGGCAACAAAGACACACGGCCGGACCATGAGGAAAATCCATTCCCGGGCAATCCAGATGCTTTAGACGATGATAACAATGACATCGATGATGAAAATGGGGTGACTTGGAATCAGACAGAGAACCCAGCCTATGATACCGGTTTGGTCTATTTCCCAGATCGTACCTATTCGGTTGATATTCAGGTATTTAATGACCAATTTGAAAGTGCATTCTTTGATATGTGGATCGATTTTGACGGGAATGGGCTGTTTGACTTCTATGAGTTGATTCAGAGTCGTGTGGTGAACCGGTCGGATCAGAATCAGGTTCTAGCAGATTTGGAATTTACCGTTCCATTTGAAGTCGCCTGCGGCCGGACATATGCTCGCTTCCGCATTTCTCAAGAGGCGACCAATAATCCGATAGGATATGGTGGATTTGGTGAGACTGAAGATGTGGCGATTACGATCGATTGCCGAACTGACCTTGAACCCCGCTTAGAATTTGAGCCGGTGAGCAACATCACCTTTGATGACCCAACCAAAACCTACTCTGGTGATTGGGAACTTTCTCATGAGATCGAGATTCGAGCGTTTGTGGCGAATAACGGTCCCCAACACGCACGACAGTCGACTGTTACCATCCAGTTGCCGCTGGAAATTACCAATGCGGTTGCGGTACCGGTTGGAACATGGGTGTGTGACGTTGATGAAACCACGTGGCTGGCTGTATGCAATGACTTGGGGATTGAATTGAATACTGAAGAGCAATTCTTGACCTTTAGAGGCCGTATTGCAGGGACGTACCCCTTGAATGAGATTTTAGGCTATGCAGCGGCCGAGCATATTGGCGGTGATCAAGTTCCTGAGAATGACCGGGTCGATTACAACATAAATGTGATCAAGATTTGGGAAGGGAATGAAGTGGTCGAGCCGTTCGTGTACGCTGAATTTGCTGAGGAACTTGGCGATTTCTCCGGGAGTCGCTCGCGTGATATCGCCATGGGTGAACGGTTGATTAACCCGATTCAGGTCCCCTTGTATGTGGGGCCGGGGGTAGAAACATCGATACCGCCGATGATGACAACCCGTTGGTGCTTGAACAATCCGGGGTATCCTGGCTGTGAGTTGGATAGCGACATCATTTATGGTGTGATTGGCGTCCAGTCTCAGGAGACAATTAGTGTGACCCAGATGATCCGTATCTTTGGGGATACTTATGGACCTGACCCATCGAGCGGCAATTTGCTTGATTCTCCAATTGTGTCGCCGGTAACGGCCGATGGCAGCGTGCGCTATGCAGAAGTGCCATACAGTGAATGTCGCTATTGGATAGACAACGTGGGGAACGGTCTTTGTGTGGCGCGCCAAGCGACATTAGACGGTTTGGGCATGCCGGATGTGGAACGTGCATTTTATGAATGGGATTTGGAGAGTTTGACGCCGATTATCTTTCAAACAAGCGGCGGCCGTGATATTCGGTGCCAACGGACAGATGGCCAATGTGTGTACATTCGTAACGCTAAGCCCGGTGTCTTCTTGATTGAAGGTGAAGTGGTTTATGAAGTCATTTTCCATGATCCGGTTTATGAGCGATTAGGTGCCCCAACGTTCCGCTTAGAACGAGATTATGCGATGAGCTTTTATATGCAGGTCGTGGCTCCGTTTACCGAGGCGGAAGAGTCTCGTCGCCCTTAACCTGTAAGCCGGCTGTTTCTAGGCTAACGGTGATCGACGCAAATCGATCATTTCTTTGCAGCGGATGTGTGACTAACCCACACATCCGCTTTTTATTTTAGGATGGATTATCTTTCAAGGCTCGGTAGAGGAGTGCCATTGTAGAAAAGATAACAACGAAGACCCCGACCCAATTGAATGGCAGGGCGTTGGCAAGGAGTGGCGCAATTAAGGTTGAAGCCATGAGTAAAATGAGGGCGATTTGCGGGAGAGGCTGCATGTGCGCCTGAACTCGATGATGCGCCCAGACGAGTAAGGGAACCCACAATAGGAGGAGGCTGTGAGAGTGTAGGTGAGGGACAAAAAACAGGCCGAATGCGATCGTGAAGGCAAAAACAAGCTCAAAGGTATTCTCTGTTGCTTTACGATAATTAAAATGGAGCCAGCAAAGACTGCCCATCCCGAAGAGATAGCCGCCCCAAGTAACTGTAGATATGGTGTTTGATGACATTGCGGGCCACAAGCGTAGGGTTAGCCCTATCAAATTGGTCATCGCATTCTTGTTGACACCATAGGTTCTGCCTTCAGCTGACGCGGTTGCGCCAATGATGTCTAAATAGTCAAAAACCCCATTGATGCCGATGAGGCTGATACTAAAAATGGCGAATAGTAAGCTCCAGCCTACAAATGAATAAAACCAATTTCGTTTGCTAAAAAATAGAGGGATGCCTAGCAGCAGGGCGATGTGCGGTGTTAAGGTGGTGAGGGCCAAACCAAATCCACCCCACACTAGACGATTTTGTTGCAGGGCCACTAGAAAAATGACGACGCCCAAGAGTAAAAAGATAATGTCTTGTCCTTGCAGCAGTGTAATATGAACGGGCAAGAACAATGCCAGAGGGGCGAGCAGATACACGGCCGACTTTTTTTGCCAACCTGCATGGATTAAATAATCGGCTGATAATTTTAGACATAGGGCCAATACGCCGATGCTGACGGCCGTCCATGCTAAAAACGAGTTGAACAGGTTAGGGCCGATGACCCAGTTCATGAGCGGCATTAAAAATGGGGGATGGATGAAGGGCAAAACGCCACCTTCAACCTGATGTGGTCCATTAATGATCTCTTCCATCGCCTGTTTCTGCCGATCCAATTGGTAAATATGCTGATACCCATCTTCATCAACAATTTTGGCAGCGAGGGCGAAACTTAGAAAGTCTCGGTTGACCGCCCCGGCCGGATTCTTGAATGTAGCTGACCAAAACATGATGAGAATGGCTACAATCAAGACGGCTAAAAAGAGAGATGAAACGGTTCGTATTCGATCAGACATAGAGGCTTTCTTTTTTAGGTTAAATGGGGTTTGCTGCTTTGCTTTAAGGCGGATGCGCTTAGAAAGATGGTGCCGATGAGAACCACAAAGGTCCAAAACTGGTGGAATGGAATGGCCGGGACGAGGTTAAATAACATCAAAACAGAGGCGAGTAGTAAGCAGAGGCCGACATGCACGGCCGGCCGATTTTGACCGATAACCGCATAATGGCCCCACGCCAAAAAGGGGATAAAAAGGGGGAGTAGACCGTGCCCATAAAGATGAGGGGCGAAAAAGAGACCGATTGAGATGGTAAAGCCGGTTAAATATAGCAGTTGGTTTGGTGTTGCACCTTTATAGGAGGAATGGAGCCAAGATAATCCTAAAATAGCGCCCACATAGCCCACCCAAGTTAGTGTGCTAAGCAGGGTGGCTGGAATAGCGGGCCATAGCCGGAACACGAGGCTAGAGAAGGTAAACATTTGATCTTTAAACACACCGTAAGTGCCAGCTTCGGCCGAGGCTGTTTGAGACAGCATGGTTAAAAAATCAGTTATTCCATTCATCCCGATTAAGATGATAGACACGATTGCGAAGAAGGCGCCACCGGCCGCAAAAGCGAAAAAACGTTTGCGAGTACTAAAGAAAATCGGGATACAAAAAATTAGTGCTAAATGAGGTGAGATCGTGGTCAACCCTAGCCCCAAGCCGCCCCACAACAGATTGTCTGTTTGGAGAGATCGAACAAATAAAAGAAGCCCTAACAGGACGAATAAGATGTCTTGCCCTTGAAATAGATTGGTTTGAAGTGGAAAGATTAACGCGAGAGGGACGAGTATTAAAACTGTTTGATCTGGTCGCCAGCCGGCCTGGTTTAATATTTTGTAAGCCAGCCATAGACAAAAACCAAATAAGAGAAGATTGAACACAACCCATCCTAGAAATGCTGTGTAAATACTGGTTGTGCTTGCAAAAAAAAGGCTCAATAACGGTATTAGAAAAGGAGGGTGGTTAAATGGGAGGAGCCCACCTTTGACTTGAATCGGTGAGCCGACGATGGCAGTTTGAGCTTCTATTTGTCGACTGATGCTATAGATTTCACCATAGCCGTGTTCACGTGCAATGGTGGCGGCCGTTGCGAAAATCGTAAAGTCACGGTTGACGGCATCGGCCGGATTCGACAAGGTTGGGATCCATGTAACGACATATGCCCCGGCAAGAAGTAGGCTAACGATAATAAATGTGTAGGTGGCTAAGCGTGATTTCATGTGTGATTTAAGATTAACGAGTTTGAAGAGGGATGCCAATCAAAATTCGTTAATCTTGAATCACAGTTGTGGGACTTTTGTTTTAGAGACCGATGCTGATTTTTTGCCCACCGTCTATAAGCATGGTTGCTCCTGTAGTAAAACTAGAGGCTTCAGACGCTAGATAGAGGGCCATACCGGTGAGCTCTTTGGGATCTGCGATCCGGTGTTGGGGGATCTGGGCCGTTACTTGTTTGTTAACCGCTTCATTTTGCCAGATGGCGGAACTAAAGGCGGTTTTGATAAATCCGGGAGCGATGGCATTTACCTGAATATTGTGTTGGGCAAGCTCGGCCGCCATTTGTTCCGTCATCATGAGCACAGCCGCTTTGCTGACACAATAAACCCCCATCATCGGTTGCGGTTCAGTGCCTGCGATCGAGGCTAAGTTAATCACCTTGCCGCCGCCTCGTTCAATCATGCTGGGCATACAGGCTTTGACGACACGGAAATACCCCATCACATTCACATCCATGATTTTTTGCCAATGGCTGTCTTCCGCCGTCATCATCGGGCCAAAGTGGGGATTGGTAGCCGCGTTGTTAACGCAGATATCAATCCCACCAAATTCAGCCGTCGCTGCGTCCACGACCGCCTGAATCGCTTCGCCCGAGCCGGTGTGGGCGGCAACCGCGATTGCTCGGCCGCCGCTTTTCGCATTAATGGCGGCCGCAACCGGGTCTAACCCTTCTTGCTTTCGGCTTGCCAATACAACATTCGCCCCCGCTTCCGCATAGGCATGGGCGATCGCTTCACCGATTCCCCGACTTGCCCCGGTGACGAGGGCGACTTTTCCAGTTAGATCAAATAGTGTACTCATGGGTATCTCTCATTAAAAATTTTGAGTTAGTTATTTCTTATTAATTATTTCCTGATGTCACAGACTTTTATCGCCAGGGCGAGACATTCGCTGATACTTGAATTCAATTTCAAATTTGCCATACGAATGTCATAGCCCCTACCGTTTAAACCGCTTTAGCCCCTTCGGGGAGCGGGGTCACATAATCGCGGCCGGCTTTCTTTTCTACAAATTCTTTTTTGACTTGGTCAAGCAGGTCTGGCTTAGTGAGCAGATCTAACCCGGCTAAAGCCATCGACTTAGATGCAAGCATCATCCCTTGCTTGCCGATGCCAGAGCCAACAGAGGCGACAATTTGCCAACTGTGGCCAGGGGTGCCTAAGGGCCAGCAGGTTGTGGTCACTTGCCCCGTCGGGGTAATCCAACTGACATCACCCACTTCGGTAGACCCACCCATGGTGGCCGGGTTGTCGGTGTGCTGAATCACATCGGGCCAAAGCGGGTCATCTTTACGTGAATCTTCGAGCGGAAATTTGGCTGACCGTTTCATGCGGCCGAAATCCGCATCAAGCATACCGGGGGCGAAGCTCGACTGTAGCTCTTTGGCGTAAGCGATTTCTTGCGGCGTAAACGACATGTTGTTCGATTCAACCATGCAGTCGTGCAGTAGTTGAGACATCGTATCGTTGGGCAGCAGGTCGTAGCAGCCGGTAATAAATTCGATGTCGTGGCTGGTACCGGTCATGAGCGCCGCACCTTGGGCGATGTCGAGCATACGGCCGTAGATTTCTTCGACCTGATGGCGATGTGGGGCGCGCACAAAGTACCAGACTTGAGCATATGCTGGGACGACGTTCGGTGCCTGTCCACCGTGTGTCACGACGCTGTGAATGCGGGCTTCTTGAATGATGTGTTCGCGCAAGTAATTGACGCCCACGTCCATCAGCATGACCCCGTCAAGGGCTGAACGGCCGTTTTCAGGATCGACACCTGCATGGCTGGCAACGCCGTGGAAGTTGACCTTGAAGGAGTTCATGGCGAGCGAAGAGCCGTTCCAAACGATGTTGGTGCTGCCTGGGTGCCAGCTAATCGCTGCATCTAAATCATCAAAGACGCCGTCACGGGCCATGTATGTTTTGCCGACAAGCGTTTCTTCGGCCGGGCAGCCGTAGAAGCGAATGGTGCCTGGAATGTTTTCAGCCTCCATTGCTTTTTTAAGCCCCATCACTGACCCCATGCAGGCGGTGCCAAATAGATTATGGCCGCAGCCGTGGCCGGGTCCGCCGTCTACCAGTGGGGTTTTGGCGGTGGCTAAATCTTGCGACAGGCCAGGTAGCGCGTCGTATTCGCCCAAATAGCCGATAATGGGTGAGCCGGAACCCCATTCAGCAACAAATGCTGTTGGCATACCGCCTGCCCCCCAAGTGATTTTAAATCCGGCCGCAGCTAGCTCGTCGGCCAATAGTTTCGATGCAAAACTTTCGGTTAGGGCGATTTCCGGCCGATCCCAGATTTCTTTGGCGATGTAACCGAGTTTCTCGTCTTCTCCGTTGATGTGATTGAGTATGATGTCGCGTGCGCTCATTGATTCCTCCAAGAATTTTATGGTGAGGGATTATAAGCGATGCGGTTGATTTGACGAGCTTTAGCAGAGTCGAGTTAATGCTTCGTCAGGCGTAATCTGGCGGAAGGTCTGGGTAAGGGATTGGGCGGAACCATTCAAGGCTGCCCATGCAGCTTTTTGGTCGGCGAATTCAGGGATGGGTTGGTAGTCGTGATCGTTGAAGATTAATTCGGTCCATTCGACAACCGGCCGGGAGTTGATCGTAATTTTTAGGGTCGGGTCGGGCGTAACACCGTCGGCCGAATACAAATAGCAGTTTTGTACAGTACGCAGGGCCGCTTCGATTTGGGGCTGCTCATAACTTGGGTTTGTTGGCTCCCCATCGGGTAAAAGCAAAATGTTGATGGCTCGATCGTTAATGGTGTTGAGTAGGTCAACCGGATTCTGCTC
>JAHDEB010000283.1:2030-6590 GCA_020629055.1 Chloroflexota bacterium | reverse complement strand
CGCACCCGGCCGGGCCTCTGGCCAATACAGGGCCAGGTCGATAATTTCACTTATGCTTTTTAGGTCTTGAATAATTTCAGCTTCCGGCCGACGAGCATCATCCAGCCGGTCCGCATGGGTCAACCATGCGTCGATCCCGTTTTGGATCAATTGAACAGGGGAGTAGGCGGCCGTGGTCGGGTTGTGGATCGGCCGCATCGCAGAGGGCCACGCGATCACCTCGCTGTTTAAAAATGCGCGGGTTAAGTTATGAATCCCATATCGGTATTCTTGATCTTGCAGGCCGCCCGAACGTTCAATTAAGGAACGCAGCTGCAAATATCCCAGCGTTTGTTCAACATCTTGCAATTGAATATTTTCGGCCGATCGGGTTGTGGGTTTATGGTTCAAGCGGAACAGCATTTGGCTGGTGACCCGATTTTCTCGGAAAAGGGCCAGGCAAATTAAAATATCTTTTCCCTTTTGGTCTAAATAATCCCAAATTCTTGAGTAGATACGTTGATAAACCCCGATCGTATTTCCTTTTCGGACCGCTTTTAACTCAGCTAGAATCTGGGTTAAAGTCAGATTTTCAGTTAAACCGGCAATCAGCTGAATTGCGAGAGGGTTTCCGCCTGTTTTTGCATAAATCGCTTGGAATTCATCACTTTCAGCTTCAAGGGTGAAGGTGGCTAGGTTTTCTCGCTCGAGCTCTTGCCCCATCAAAGCGTGGGCCTGATCCAGCGACAGTTCCGGCACCGGCCGACTATAAATCGGCATTTGGACAGTGGCGGTCGGCCGACTGGTGATTAAAAAACGGGTCTGGTTGGTCAGTGGCTGAATCACTTCAAGCAGGGCGTCCAATCCTTCTTCAACCCCATCTATAAAAATCAAGTAGCGGGTGGCGCGTAGCTGCTGGGCCAGTGTATCGATTTGTTCCGCTTGGCTCTGCGGCCGTTTCCTTTTTTCTTTGGATTTGAACAATCGGTTCCCGAGATGGGTCAGAAAAGCGGCCGGTTTCATCTCCCCATTCGAAACATTAATTCGAATAAACTTGTAAAAACGATTGGCTCGCACCGCATATTCAGAAAGCTCGACTCCGAGAGATGTTTTTCCGACCCCTCCCATCCCTGTTAATAGAAAAATGAAGTGGTCCGCATCGTCTAGCAGATGCCCTAAAAATTCCTCTTTTAATTTGCTGATACCGACCAGCGGGTTGTCATTTTTTCGGCCGAGGGAAAGGTCTAATTCATTCCGGCGCTGTTTGCGGAATTTCTGTTCTTCTGCATTGATCACGACCACTAAATTCTTGATCGCCTTTTCCTGCTCAGCGCGATATTGGCGTTCAGTTAGCCCCAGGGCGGTGGCGAGTTCCCGGCCGTTGTATTTCTCATCTTTGACATATCGATAGTTTAAAATGTCAGCTTGAATCGTGTCGATCAGCCTTAAGCTATCTAACCATGTCAGCAACAGCTCTTTTGTTGCGACCCTTGTTTGTATTAGGCTTGGTTGTTGCTGTAGGTCGGCATGGTAGCGCAGTTGCCATAGATGCACGATGTCATCGGGCAGCTCTGCCTCTAAGTTGCGCATATTTTGCAGTAAAGACAAAACCGAATCATAGACGACATATTCAGTTGTAGACGAGGAATTTGTCATATCAATAAGCCTACCAAAATCAGGAATTGTATCAATGCAACCGATATAATTGTTATAGTAGCAAAAATTGTAGACTTTTGTAGACTTTCCCCTTTTTTTGGCGCTATTGCACGATTTCCGGCCCCAATTGGTGTTTTGATCCAGCTGACCGTGGTACTGTTCTGGTCATATAAGCGCAAAAAACTTAACCTGTAGCGAGATTCCTAAAAGATTGCAGTACCCGCTTTAGAAGATCGCAAATCATCACCTTCTTTCATCTAGGCAGGATCGAAGTTTACCGATGCGAATATCATACGTGTCCGTACTGTTTACCTTACTAGCTGTCCTCAGAGGCCCCGCATCTTTACGGACCGACTGAAAGCGATGATTTGAGTCAGATCATCGTTTTTGTGTTCAAACCAAAAATATCTATTCAAAAATATAGTGTCGTGGGCTTTTATTTAGTTGGTTTGTTTTTGGGGGTGAAGGTAACCCTATAAAAAGGTTGAGGTGGACGACAACGGGCGTTGCCGAACCACCTCAGAGGGAGCCTACATGTTCATAGTGTAACCTAGAAATTCAGATTGTGAACGATTGTTACAATTCCGTAACAATTTCGCCTGCACACCATCAAAATCGGCCTGTCAAGCCTGCAAAGGGCGTTTTACCGGAGCTGCTTTTGTAAGTCTGTTGGGGTTGTGACCGGTAATTGACAAGCAAAGTTGCGGCAGACATATGCGGCCGGCTTGCCTTCAACCAACGGCCGGTTTGCTAATAGGGGGACAACTGAATCAGCTGCTCCAACCGCAATCACATCATTTGGCCCCATTGCTGCCCGCGCCGCATTGATTAACGGTTGTGCAGTCGTGATATCTCCGTCATGCACAATGGCGATTTCTCGGCCGCTGCCCAGCAACTGCGCCGCCCCATTTAGCCAATGGGCAAACCCCAACGGATACCGTTCAAACATCTGGGTCATCTTGCTGGTCGACTTTTCGGCCGCGGCCGCATACTCATGTTTTCCGGTTAGTAACGCCATTCGGGCCAACAAATAGGCCATCGCGGACCCACCACATGGCACCGCGTTGTCTTGCAGCTCTTTCGGCCGGAAAATCAGCGATTCATGATCATCAGATGTGTCATAAAAACCGCCGTCAGGGTCAACAAAATGGGCAAATGTCTGTTCGATGAGGCTGGATGCCCACGTGAACCAGCGTTCATCAAAGGTGGTTTCATACAGGGCCAGCAACCCATCGGCCAAAAAGGCATAATCTTCTAAATAGCCGTTGAGCTTAGCGGCAGACCCTTCCCCGACATCTTTCCAAGTTCGCAACAACCGACCCTCGGCCGTGTGCATGGTGGCGTGTAAAAACTCTCCGTTTTTAATGGCGACTGCGGTGTAGTCCGGCCGTTTTAGCACGCGCCCCGCTTCGGCAAACGCCGCCAGCATCAGCCCGTTCCAACTGGTTAGCACCTTGTCGTCTAAGCCAGGCCAGATACGTTGGCTGCGTACGGTATACAGTTTTTCTTTGGCCCGGCCGATCACAACTGCTAACTCGTCGCTGTCCATCTTCAACGCTTCGGCCGATTCCGCATGGCTGCGGGGCATATTTAGAATGTTGTTCCCTTCCCAATTGCCGTTGGGTGCCACATCGTAGTAAATCGAGAATGGTTTGAAGTCATCGCCTAAGATTTGTTCAAGCTCTGCGGCCGACCAGACATAAAACTTACCCTCTACCCCTTCACTGTCCGCATCTTGACTGCTGTAAAAGCCGCCTTGGGGATGGGTCATTTCACGCACCACATAGTCTAGTGTTTCTTCAACGATCCGTTTGTATAGTTCGTTCCCGGTGACTTGATAACCGTGCAGATAGACCCGCGCCAGTTGGGCGTTGTCGTACAACATCTTTTCAAAATGGGGGACCAGCCATTCTCGATCGGTCGAGTAGCGGGCAAAACCACCCCCGATTTGATCATACATGCCGCCGTATGCCATGCGGGTTAATGTGTGATCTAACATGTGACGCGTGGTGGGGTCTGCCGATTCTAAATAGCTGCGGCATAAAAATTCGAGCGTCATCGGTTGGGGGAACTTCGGCGCGTTGCTGAATCCCCCCCAGACTGAATCATATTCTTGCCCCATTTTTGTGGTGGCGGTTGACAGTAAATCGTCTGTCAATGGTTCACCGTCGATTCCGGCCGTGACCGGTGCGCTAATCGCGGTTGTAATCTTGCGGGCGCTGTCTAAAACATTTTCTTTATTTTCGATCCAATGTTGGCTCATGCTAATCAGTACTTGGGCAAACGACGGCATCTGAAAACGGGGTTCTGGAGGAAAGTAGGTACCTGCAAAGTAAGGTTGCCCATCAGGGGTTAAAAATGCGGTCAACGGCCAGCCGCCCGACTGTGAAATGGCGATCAGGGCGGCCATGTAGATGCGATCGACGTCCGGCCGTTCTTCCCGATCCACTTTAATATTGATAAACCGTTCGTTCATCAAATTGGCTGTCGGTTTGTGCTCAAAACTTTCGTGCGCCATCACATGGCACCAGTGGCACGCCGCATAGCCGATGCTGAGCAAGATCGGTTTGTCTTGCTCTTTAGCGGCCGCAAACGCCTCATCCCCCCACGGATACCAATGGACCGGGTTATCAGCATGTTGCAAAAGATAGGGGGATGTTTCAGTTTTCAATTTATTCATAGTTTTGTTTAACTGCGTGGTGCGCAAATGGGTTCTAATTGATTGTTTTGTAACAGTACAACTCAACCGAACTTGCTTGATAGATTGGTCCAGTTTGACACAGGTTTATCCGTTCAACGACTAACCTTTCTAAAAACTGGCCCAATCTAGGGAAAATATTCGCACCATTGGTTTGATTTTTTTAGGAGCCATGGGTCACGACCAACTATTTCTAAAGGCTCAGGTAGTTTATCGGAAAGAGATTT
>JAHDEB010000283.1:0-1930 GCA_020629055.1 Chloroflexota bacterium | reverse complement strand
ACCTAAATCAATAATCTAAACGTTGTCCCTTCCCCCGATTCACTGCTTACCTCGATATCGCCCCCGTGGGCGAGCACAAGCTGGCGTGCGATGGCCAAGCCCAGACCTGTCGAGCCACTGTGCTCGCGCGATTTATCCCCGCGCCAAAAGCGGTCAAAAATAAACGGTAGCTGTTCGGCCGGGATCCCTTCCCCGCTGTCAGATACGTGAATTGCGACGCGGCCGTTTTGCGATTCGGCCGTCAGGTTGACACGACCTCCGGCCGGTGTATGGCGCAGGGCGTTTGAAACCAAATTGTTGATGACTTGGGTCAAACGATCATAGTCGGCCGAAACTTGTAAATCAGCGGGGGCAGCATGGGTTAAATCGATATTGGCGACGGCCGCTTGGCCGGAAAAACTGGTGTGTACGTCTGCCAATAGTTCAGAAATATCGACAGTTTCTTTTTGCAATTGCAGCTGTCCCGCTTCCGCCAGCGACAGCACGCGTAAATCTTCGACGAGGCGTGACAAAATGCGGGTTTCGTCTAAGGTCGCTTCGATATGCTCGGCCGATGGCTCGTAAACATCGTCAAGCACCCCTTCAAGATTCCCTTGAATGATGTGCAACGGTGTGCGCAGCTCGTGGGCGACATCGGCGGTTAAATTGCGCCGCCGCTCGTCCGCCATTTCTAATTCTGAAACCATATGGTTGAACGCACGGGCCAAGCCGCCAAACTCACCTTTGCGGCTTTGGTTGACTCGCACGGTTAAATCACCCTGTGACACAGACTCGGCTGCGTGGATGACTTCTGACAGCGGTGCGGCGATATTGCGAAAGGCGCGTAGCGATAGATAAACGGCCGAAATCGGTAGCATCAGCATCGCGAGTAAGCCGCTGATCCACACATAAAAGGCGATTTTGCCATCTCCTCCGGCCCAGCTGGAGTAGAGCCATGCGAGCCCACCCATCCCGCCGAAAATAAGCAGCACAATGAGCCCAAAGATAATTAAGAAACGGGCAAACATCCGTTGCCCTTGGCGACGCCAACGCTGCTGTTCATCTACAGAAAGGCGGTTCCAGTGGCGACCAAAATGGCGGGCTTGTTCGTGTTTATCCATGATTATTGCTCCGCAAATTTATAACCGATCCCATAAACGGTCAGCACATAGCGAGGCTCGGCCGGATTTGGTTCTAGTTTGCGCCGCAGATTTTTGATGTGGGCATCGATGCTGCGATCAAACCCATCGTAGGCGAAGCCATGCAGATGGTTTAGCAGCTGCGCCCGGGTAAACGCTTGGCCGGGTGATTCGGCAAACAGTAGCAACAGGTTGAATTCTGTCCGTGACAGGCTTATCCCTTCCCCGTTGCGGCTCACCGTGTATCCCCGCTTGTCGATCTCTAAATCCCCAACGGTCAGCATGTGGGATTGGGTTAAATCCCCTCCGGCCCGGCGCAAAACGGCCCGAATGCGAGCTACCAAGGCGCGGGGTGAAAAAGGTTTGGTGATGTAATCATCTGCCCCTAACTCTAGCCCAATCAGCTGATCGGTTTCTTCAGCCCGGGCGGTCAGCATAATAATCGGCACGTTTGACTCTTTGCGGATGATGCGGCAGACATCGAGCCCGTCGATTCCGGGCAAGTTTAAATCTAACACGACCATGGCGGGGTTCTCTTGACGGAAGATGGTTAGCGCTTCACGGCCGTTGCCGCTCGACAATACCTCGTAGCCGGATTTTTCTAGATAGTCTCGGGCTAGCTTGATGATTTTCGGTTCGTCATCGACGATTAAAATGCGTTCGTTCATGATTTTGCTTTGGGTCAGCGGGTCAGCATGCGCTGACCTTGGGGTATTTTACCAGCAAACCAAAACAGCACCGGCTACATTTCTGCAACCGGTGCTGGCTAAAAAGGAGGAAAATGAGAAAAACGTCAATCCTACCAAGCTGAA
>JAHDEB010000282.1 GCA_020629055.1 Chloroflexota bacterium | reverse complement strand
TAGAAATTTTTGAAGCCAATCTAAACGGATTAAAACTGCTAGGGTGTCGCTATGTTCACTGGCATCTGGTGCCTTCAGGGTTAAATCTGGAATCTATGCAAGCTGATGTTGCTCATGCTGCGATTGACAAGCTAGAAAAGTTGCTGATTCCTCAGTTTGCCCAAGCCGTGCAGCTGGCGGAAGCTCATCAAATTGTGTTTGGCTTTGAACATAACGAGCCGGATTTATTGTTGTTCGGCCGGCCGGACAGCTGCAAGTCACTGATGGCCGCAGTACCCGGATTAAAATTTGTTTGGGACATCAACCATACGATTCCCGAACACCTGCCGGAGTTTGCAGATTTAGTTGCTAACGGCAGCATTATCCACGTGTCAGACACCCTATTGCCAGAAGTAAACTACCATTTGCCTTTGGGTCAAGGGAATATCGACTTTAAGCAAATCGCAGAAATCTTAATTGAAAATCGGTTTTCAGGTCCAGCTATTTTCGAGATCGGCGGGCTTCCCAAATCGGGTGGTTATGGAAGAGATACCAACGAAGCCTTAATTGAATCACGTTCTATCCTACAAAGGGCGATAAACAACGTGTAGGTGTTTGCGAGTAGCGCATCGTCAATCATCCTGCTTGGCCGGAAATGCCAAACAGACGCATGCGAGCTTGAACCGCAGCCTGCATCTGCTTACGAGCCGCTCCCAAATACGGCCGGGGGTCGACAACTTCTGTATCTTGCCCTAAATGATGCCTGACCGCATTCGTAAACGCTTGGTTTAGCTGGGTGGCCACATTGATTTTTGCCAGACCGAACTGCATCCCCTGTGTTATTTCATCATCTTTAACGCCAGATGACCCATGTAGCACAAGCGGAATATTGGCTAAGGCGTTAATTTTCTTTAATCTCGGCAAATCAATCGAGGTGTTTTTTTGTTTTCCCCCGTGTACCGACCCCAATGAGACCGCCAAGGCATCGACGCTGGTTTCTTCGATAAACCCAGAAACTGTCGACGGGTCTGTCAACATCCCATCCTTTTCACTTTCACTCCCCCCAGGTTTTGGGACTTCTCCCAGTTCTGCTTCCAGTGTCACGCCCAGTTCTGAGGTAATTTGCCTCAGCTTTTGTGTTTTCGCGATATTTTCAGCGTAGGAAAGATCTCCCCCATCGAACATGACTGAGCTGAATCCCAAATTTGCCGCCTCAACGACCTCGTCGTATGTTCCATGATCTAGGTGAAGAATGACCGGGATTGTCGCCATTTGCGCTGCTTCTCGGCCGATAGCGGCCGCATACCGCAGCCCCTGCCGATGGTTGCCGCTTCCGATATATTTCAAGGCATTGTGGCTAACTTGCAATACGACAGGTGCATTTTCCACTTCGGCCGCCGCTACAATCGCCTGTGCTTGTTCCAACGTGTTGAAATTAAAAGCCCCAATCGCAAATTGATTTGATTGGGCCAAGTTGAGCCAGGGTTTTAATTTAGCTATTGTCATTTAATGGTAGTCTTTTTAACCTAAATCGTTATTATTCAGCAGTTTGGTCCAGTTTGACAAAAGGATCTGTGTTCTGCGGAAAGATAAGCTAAAAACTGGGCCAATCTGGCGAAAATATTTGAGCTGCTGAATAATTACCCCAAATCAAGTTCTACGACGGCCGTAAGATTTGTCGGCCGATCAGGGTTTAACCCCTTCGCGACAGAGCGATAAAAAGCGATAAGCTGGAGTGGCGGCAAATAAAGAACATTTCGTATCGCTTCTGGTAATTTTGAATTAAACGAGAAATCCCCATCGTTCTCTGCTACCTGGATGATTTGCCCACCTAGCTGCTCCATTTCAGTTAAAACTTTTTGTTCGTGTGGTCGCTGTTCGCTTGAAAGTAGGCCAATCACTGCGGCAGACTCCCCCACCATCGACATGGGGCCATGACGGAACTCCATAAAGTGAAAGGGTTCGCTATGGGTCAGGGTCATCTCTTTCATCTTTAAATTGGCCTCGCAAGCAAGGCCATAACGGGGGCCGCTTCCCAGAAAGTAGAAACGGTCTAAATCTAAGTTTCTCCCCAATTGTTCCGCTAACCCCGCAATTTCCTCAATAAGTTTGGCCCCATGCCCCGACAAAAAGTTAAGTTGCTCTATTTCCTGCTTTTTATTTCCCCAAATCATGCAAAAAGCGGTCACCGCGACGTACATCGATGCAAATGACCGGGTCTGGGCTACACTTTTCTCACTCCCTTTGGGGATGTTGATCACAATATCCCCTACCGCGGCCAGTGCGCTTTCAGGTTCAGTTGTAATCACCAGGCTTTTACCTCGTTTATGATCGGTAAACTGCTCGGTGATCTTTACCGTTTCGCTAGAAGCCCCTGATCGACTAATTGCTACAAGTAAAATCTTTTGATCGCTCCGTGTATTTGGATACGCCGTATTCGGATAGAGCAGTATCTCACCTGCAGGGATCGCTTGGGCATGATCACCCGACATCGATGTGAAAAGTGCTGCGGCCGCTTGTGCCAAATAATATGTAGACCCGCATCCGGTAAAGATAATGTGGTGATAGGCCCCTTCTGCTTTTAATGCATTGATCTCGCTTCTTAAAGCAGATGTGGCATCAATGGCATTCTGCCAAGCCTCAGGCTGAGACATGATTTCACGGTAGGTGTGGTATGTGTGATAGCTCGTCTTCATGGGCAACTCAGTTTGATGATGTGTCAGGCGTTCTCAAAACATCGATACCCAAAGCAACGAGAGCGTTTGTAAATGATTCAGGCGTCTTGCTGTCTGTCACAAACGTATGAATCGTGGTTACCGGGGCCAGAAACGCAGTTGCCACCCGCTCGCATTTACTAGAATCCGCAACCAAGATAACCGTTTCACTATTATTTAAAACAGCGCGATCCGTCATCGTTTCAGCTAGGTCTTCATTTGAAAGCCCATGATCGATATCGATTCCTCTGACACCCAATACCGCCTTGCTGGCCCGCACTTCCCTTAGTGCTTGCTCTGTGATATGCCCAACAAGTGATAATTCAGTCGGCCGGAATAGCCCGCCAAGAATGATCAAGGTTATATCTGAATTTTTTGCAAGCTCGTTTAAGACTAGTAAAGAGTTTGATATGACTGTCAGCCTTTGTCGATCGTGCAGCTGCCTCGCAACTTCAAGCACAGTTGTCCCCGTGCCTAAAAATACGGTGTCACCATCCTCTATCAACGAAGCCGCAAGCTGACCGATTGAGCGTTTGTCCGATTGGTGCTCGTGCTCGCGTTGCAAGGCCGGCAATTCAGGTGGCGCTACGCTTAACGACTTTGCACCGCCATGGAACCTCTGAATCAGCCCTTTGGCCACTAATGTTTCTAGATCCCTACGTGCGGTTGCTGTGCTTACTTGAAATTTTTGACATATCTGATCAATCGTTAATCGTTTTTCTTTTTGAATGTGTTTAACAATTAGATCTTGCCGCTCTGACGACGAGAGTACACTTAATTCGCTCATCTTCACTCACCCTTCCTTTGAATTCTAAATGCGGTTTAGATTTGGTTTTGGCCTGAAAAGAATAAGGATGCAATCCTGTTTTCTCTCTAGTTTAGAGAAGCTCTTGCTTCCCGCCTGTTATCTTGCTTGGCGTTGAGTCGGAACTATATAGCGAGTGCGGAAATAAATCAATTTAATTCACGAAATTGATCATAATCGCTCAATTGATTTTGCCGTTTTCTTGTAACTTAATAACGATGATTAGTAAGCTGTAAGCTGCGTTTTGTGTAAGGCTACCCGTTGTTAGCAAATAAAAAAGGCCGAGATCGATATCGATCTCGGCCTTTTTTATTTTTACTCTTCTGCAAGCCCCAATGTTCTTGAGAAGATGTCGTTGTTTGCGTGACGACCTTTCTTTTTCTTCTTTTTCTTTTGTTTGCGGCCGCCGCCACCACCGTCGCCCATTGCGTTACGATAAGCAAATTCCATAGCAGTTGGAACATTTTTGAAATCTTCTTGTTCGTATTCAAGGTCAGCAACCGACATATCTTCTAATGCGGTTTCTGGCTTCTCTTGCAACGCTTTAACACTTAAGTTAATCCGACGTTTTTTACGGCTAAAGTCTAGAACTTTGACTTGAACTTCATCGTCAACATTCAATACTTCTCGTGGGTGGCGTACATACTCGTGGCTAAGTTCACTTACGTGTGCTAGACCTTCTTTTTCAGCGCCAATATGGATAAAAGCACCAAAATTTTCTAGTCGAGTCACCTTGCCAGTATAAACATTGCCTTCTGCGAGGTCGGCCCATTCTACCGCCAACGGCCGGTTCATTGTTACATTAACAAGACCCAATTCCGTGTCGATACGATCTACCCAAACCTCTATGTCGTCTCCCGTTTTAAGCACATCAGACACCCGATTAACTCGCTTACCAATGTTGGAAATGTGCAACACGGCCGGTGCACTTAAACCAATGTTTACGAATGCGCCGTATAAATCCAAGCGAGTGACGGTGCCTTTGAGCTTCATTTTCCTCTGGAGCTCGTCGATGCTGGTTACAGCAGCAACTTCATCCAGGTCTATGGCTGGTGCGTCGGCTTCTGTAGATTCGAGACCTTCGGTCACTTCCTCTACATCCTCAACAACAGCTTCTACTACTTCTTCGCTCATGGTTCACCTATTCCTTAGTCCTTATTTCAAGTGAAGTCGTCAAATAACCCAACTGTCACATGAACAGCATGTGGCACAGTCTCCATGTATAGCTTTTTAAATCTACAGCATTTGGGGGCTTTTGACAGAGGAAAATTATAGCAACATTAAAATCAGCGTCAATGGATTTACCTTCCTGACGGTTAGAAAACAGTTGAATTATGACAAAACTATACAAAGGCCATACAAAAGTTATCTCATGCTGGGAAATCGGCATAACAAAAAACGTGTTGGGGCAAATTTGTCCCAACACGTTTTTTGTAGTTTGATGGATATATTTAGAATTAGGACTGTTGCTTATAATCGAGCGCTGAGCTTGTCGAAGTGCGGTTTATTCCCTTCGACAGACTCAGGGAGCGAAAGCCCTAAGAATAAATCGGCTTAGGCGGCGACCAGTTCTTCCTCTTCATATACAACCGGCAAACCGGCCGCTTCACGAATCAATCCATCCAGCTCTTCAAGCACTTCTGGATTTTCAGTTAAAAAGACCTTTGCTTTCTCTCGGCCTTGGCCCAGCAACATTTCTCCATATCTGAAGTAAGCACCACGCTTGTCGATAATTTCATAAGCGACGCCAAGATCTAACACATCCCCACTTTGGGAGATTCCCACGTTAAACATGATGTCAAATTCAGCTTCAGCGAACGGCGATGCGACTTTGTTCTTCTTTACTTTAATGCGCGTGCGGTTCCCCACAACTTCGCCACCATCTTTAATAGATTGGATTCTGCGAATATCTAGACGTACAGATGCGTAGAATTTAAGTGCATTACCACCGGTTGTCGTTTCCGGGCTACCGAACATCACACCGATTTTCATACGGATTTGGTTGGTGAAGATCACAGTTGTGTTGGTTTGTTTGATGATACCGGCCAACTTGCGCAACGCCTGTGACATCAAACGAGCCTGAAGACCAACATGGCGGTCTCCCATCTCCCCTTCAATCTCAGCCCTTGGGACCAGCGCTGCAACAGAGTCAACAACCACAACGTCCATCGTACCTGAGCGAATCAACGCCTCGGTTATCTCCAAGGCCTGCTCACCCGTATCTGGCTGCGAAATGTATAGATTATCAACATCTACGCCACAGATCGCTGCATAGCGTGGGTCTAGCGCGTGCTCCATATCGATAAATGCACATACGCCACCTAGCTGCTGTGCCTCCGCGATAATATGTTGACACAAAGTTGTCTTACCAGATGATTCTGGTCCATAGATTTCAATGATCCGGCCGCGAGGGATTCCCCCCACGCCTAATGCGATATCAACTGAGAGACAGCCGGTCGGGGTTGTCTCTACAACCAGATCACGGGCATCGCCCAATTTCATAATCGCCCCCTCACCAAAACGCTTTGTGATATTATCGAGGGTGCTTAACAATTCTTTTTCTTTAGACATACTTTTGTGACTCCTGTTGTGTCAACTTAATCATAAATTTCAAAACTTTACTATCTTACAAATCAAGAACACTTGTTCTCTTGATGGGGTTAATTATGCACATCTGTTCTATTAAGTCAAGTTTGACCTTCTTTTTTCGAACCTGTGTTCAATAATTCGATTTAAGCCATGAAAAAACCTATCACACTTGTCGCAAATGGCGATATCCACAACTTAGACTGGCTAAAGCAAAGGCTAGAAAGAGGTTCCCAAACCCTAATTGGGGTAGATGGGGGTGCAAACTACCTGCTGGGGTTGGATCTAATCCCCGATATCGTTCTAGGTGATTTAGATTCATTATCGGCCGAATACGTGAATCGACTAGAACAAAACTGGGTCAATATTTTTAAATTTGAATCCGAGAAAGATGAAACTGACTTAGAACTGGCACTCGTCTATGCAGCAGATCAGCCACAGTGGGCTGGACTTACGATCGATGTTTATGGAGCGCACGGGGGGCGATTTGACCACGAGATCGCTAATCTTATGCTTTTGACACACCC
>JAHDEB010000042.1:31689-36786 GCA_020629055.1 Chloroflexota bacterium | reverse complement strand
TCGCTCTTCTCCAAAAACTGCTGCAGCTTTGCCGACCCATCTTTTAAATGTTGGGTCAAAATTTCACAGGCGGCATCTACGTCGTTTCGCTGGCACGCGGCCAACATGCCTCTATGCTCCGCATCGCTCGTTTGGCGAAACGGCGTGCCATACGATTTATAAATCGCAAAATAACGGGCCAAATTATCATGCAGCATGCCAACGGTCCGTTTCATCCGCTCGTAAGGAGCCCCTTGGTACAACGTGGCATGAAACTCATGATCCAACATGTGCCACTGCTGGTCACTGATATTTTCTAGCGAATCCACGGTGTGCAAGATCGCATCGGCCCGTGCCAGATCGATCGGGGTCAGGTTGGGCAAAGAATGGCGCAAAACCATCGGCTCAAGCGCCATCCGCATCAGATAAATTTCTAGTGCCTCGGCCGCCGACACCCCGGTCACCGTCGCCCCTTTCCCCGCCTGTATCTCAACAAAACCGTCAGCCTCTAACATCGTTAGCGCTTCACGCACCGGAATTTTGCTGACCCCAAATTGGGCCCCGATCGCAGTTTGTTTGAGCTGAACCCCTTCGCGCAATTCGCCAGCAGCGATCGCACGGCGTAGTTCGTCGTAGATACTGGTTACGGTGCTTTGTCCTCGTTTCGTTTTTTGCACGTCGTGTTCCTCGCTTTCGATCTTGTTTAGAATCTATCCAGAGATAATGGTATACCATCATACCCACTGTGTATTTGGGATTTTAGCACCAGCCAAACGGGTGTCAAACATCCCTACACAGTCTATTTTTAGCAATCAGAAAACGACTGTAAAATCAACCTGCCCTCTTTTATATTTGGAGTACCCCCATGACAACCTTTAAACACCTTCTTTCCCCCCTAAAAATCGGCCCCAAAACCACCCGCAACCGGGTGCTCGTCTCTGGCCATCAGCCATCGATGACCAAAAACGGTTTGCCCACCAGCCAATATGTCGCCTATCAAAAGGCGCGGGCACGTGGCGGTGCCGGGTTACAAATCACCGGTGCAACCGGCGTCCACCGTACCGGCGCATATGCGGCGTCCCACGGAGCGCTGGTCAATCTAGATGATTCGATCATAGACGGATACCGGCGAGTTTCTGACGGTGTGCATGCAGAGGGGGGGCTGATTTTGGCCCAGCTGACCCATGCCGGTTCAGTCATCTCATCTGACAAACCAAATACCCCATTATGGGCCCCATCCCCCACCCAAGCGGAGCTGATTAGGGAGATACCGCACGAAATGACCAAGGCGGAGCTGATGGAGGTGGTTGATGCGTTTCACAGTGGAGCAGAACGGGTCAAAGCGGGCGGGATGGACGGCGTTGAAATTTTAAGCGCCTACGGGCTTTTGCTCGGGGCGTTTTTGTCTCCACTGACCAACTTGCGCGCAGACGAGTTTAATGGCTCGCTTGAAAACCGGATGGGGCCGATGTTGATGGTGGTTGATGCGGTGCGGGCCGCGGTCGGGAACGATTGCATTGTTGGCATGCGCATTGCGGCCGACGAGTTGGTTGAAGGAGGGCTGCGTCTGCCCGATATGCAAGAAGTGGCTAAGCGGCTGGCCGCCACTGGCAAGCTCGACTACCTAAACGTAATCGGGGGGACGAACAACGACCGCATTCAGCGGGTTGAACATTGGGCCAGCACCCCGATGCCACACGGCCGGTTTGTCCCATTGGCCGAGGGGATCAAGCAAGTTGTAGATATTCCGGTCTTTGCGGTAGGGCGTATCGTTGACCCTAATCATGCGGAGTCGATTTTGGCTGAAGGCAAAGCGGATATGGTCGGCATGACCCGCGCACATATCGCCGACCCCAATCTGGTAAGAAAAGTGCGGCAGGGAAAGCTGGCAGACATCCGGCCGTGCATCGGTGCCAATGTCTGTATCAGTCGCGGCATGGCAGGCAGACCGATCACCTGCATTTACAACCCTGAAACCGGCCGCGAAGAAGAATGGAGCACCCTTGTCCCGACCCAAACGCCTAAACAGATTGTGGTAATCGGGGGTGGCCCGGCCGGGGTAGAAACGGCCCGCATCAGCGCCATGCGCGGCCACCGAGTCACCTTGTTTGAAAAAGAAGCTGAGCTTGGCGGCCAGTTTAGGCTGTGGGCTAAAAACCCAGCCCTAGCTGAATTTCAAAAAGCGATCACGTGGCAAACGGGGCAGCTGGAGCAGTTTGATGTCGATGTGCGGCTAAATAGCCCGGTCACAGCCACGACCCCAGAACTGGCGGCCGCTGATGTCGTCGTGCTCGCCACCGGCTCTAAACCCGATCTTAAACCGATTGCTGGCAGCGAAAGCTCTGACATCAAGGTTGTGCCGCCCCAGGCGCTGTTTGCAGAATTTGAACCACCCAAACACGGGTTGGTTTATTGTGATGGGAACGGGCAGGCGGGGCTGGCAGCGGCCGAAATGTTGATTGAAGCCGGGGCGACAGTCACCCTAGTCACCCCAGGGTTCGCGATCGGGGAAGATTTGAATGTGACAATTCGAGTCCCGATCTATCAGCGGCTGCACAAAGCTGGAGCCCGATTCATTTCAAATCACACGCTCGAAAAACTAGCAGGCGACACTATCGTCTTAAACAACGTCTACAGCGGCGACAACATGATCCTGTCTGATATTGACCTGATCGTGCAGTGGTCGGGCAATCAAGTTGCAGACGAGCTTGCCCAATCGCTGCGCGACCAAGAGATCGAGTTCCATGTGGTGGGGGATGTGATGGCGCCACGCACAATGACGGTCGCGGTGGCGGAAGCAGCGATTTTGGCTCGGTCGATTTAGCAGACCTGATGCGGTTTCAAGATGGGACGGGAATCCCTCAGTTGCCCATTGCTAGCTGACCCAGCGGTCAGCCATTGCCCGTTATGCGTTGCACATTTTCGGCAAATCATGCCACCTAAAAACAAAAAACTCGCCCAGATCATCTCTCCTCTTGGCGAGTTTTTTATGGCCCAATAATTTCCCGGCCGCTAATAAGCAATAATCAACGCAGAATGGGCAACGCCTAATGCTCAGTCACCCTATCCAACTTGGTCGATTAAAAAGGCGAGCCTAAACGCATATTCTTTCAAATAATCGTACCGGCCGGTTGAGCCGCTGTGCCCCGCACCCATGTTGGTGTGTAAAAAGATCGGGTTGTCATCCGTTTTGGTGTCGCGCAGCTTCGCCACCCATTTGGTCGGCTCCCAATATTGCACCCGTGGGTCGTTATAGCCGCTTGTGGCCAATATCGCCGGATAATCTTTCGCTTCTACATTGTCATACGGCGAATAGCTGAGCATGTAGTCATAATATTCTTTGTCTTTCGGGTTCCCCCATTCGCGGAACTCACCCGTCGTCAGCGGAATCGACTCGTCGAGCATGGTGCTAACCACATCGACAAACGGAACGTCTGCGATAGCGGCCGCCATCATGTCTGGGGCCAAGTTCACCGTGGCTCCGATCAACAGGCCACCGGCCGACCTGCCCCACACCGCCATTTTCTCGGCCGACGTGTAGCCCATCTCGATTAGATATCGACCGGCCGCCACAAAGTCACTAAAGGTATTCTTTTTGTTTAGCCATTTGCCATCTTCATACCACGGCCGGCCCAGCGTTTCGCTGCCGCGCACATGGGCAATGGCACACACAAAGCCTCGGTCCAACAAACTAACCCAACGGCTGCTAAAGCTCGGTTCTTGGTTCACCCCGTAAGATCCGTAGCCGTACAGCAACGCGGGGTTTTGCCCATTCAGCACAACCCCATCTTTATACACAAGTGAAACCGGCACCAGTTTGCCATCGTCGGCCGGGGCCCAAATCCGCTCTGTTTTATACAGGGATGGGTCATAGCTAGGCACAGGCGTTTGCTTTAACAGACGCCGTTCACCTGACCCAAACTGATATTCCAACGTTTGGGTTGGGGTTGTCATCGAACTATACAGATAGCGAAACCAAGGTGTATCAAAGTTTGGGTTGCTTGAAAAGTTGATGGTGAAAATCGGCTCATCCATCGGTATCTCGGCCGACTGCCCCGTCTCGAAATCACGTAGCACAAAACGCTCTAGTCCGTTTTCACGCTCGAGCAAAACCAGATGTGATTGAAACATGCCAAAACCGACCAAACGGACTTCCGGCCGGTGGGCGATCAGCTCCTGCCAGTCATTAGCCTGCATGCTCGCCACCGGTGCTGTCACAACTTTGAAATTGATCGCCCCATCTCGATTGGTCAGCATATACAGCAGCCCGTCTCGATGCTCCAGCTCCATCATCACCCCGTTGGTCCGAGGTGCGACCAGCTGCAGATCGTCGGTCGGCCGATTCGCATCCAGCAAGTAAATTTCAGATGTTTCGGCCGCATGCGATTCGATCAAAATAAAGCGGTCGTCTCGCGTTTTATCTAAGCCTGCCCCAAATTCAACATCATCTTCTTGAAAAATCAGCGTCCCAGCAGATGCGGCATCTGCCGCACTTCCCAACGTATATCGCCAAATCTGAAAACTGCGCCATTCATCGTTAAAACGATCAAAAAAGACCGTCTTGCTGTCGTTGGCCCACTCTAAGTCATACCCCACATTTTCAACCTGGTCTGGCAAGATGGTGCCTGTCTCAAGATCTTTGAAATGGACCGTGTACCGCTCACCACCGGTAAAGTCGAGCGAATAGGCCAACGTCTTTTGGTCTGGGCTAACTGAAAAAATGCCGACTTTTAGATAGTCGCCTTCAGCATCGGCCGCGATTTTATTCGGGTCGAGCAACACTTCTTCGGCCGCCGACATGCTCCCTTTTTTACGGCAGTTAATCCCATACGAAAGCCCTTCTTCGGTACGCGAATAGTAAAAATAGCCGTTCCACTCAACCGGCACCGACTGGTCGGTTTCTTGGATACGGCCAAGCATTTCACCGTACAGCGTCTCTTGAAGCTCTTTTGTGTGAGCCATGCCTGCATCGGTAAATGCGTTTTCAGCATCGATGTAGTCTAGCAATTCCGGCCGATCTTTTTCTCGCATCCAAAAATAGGGGTCGTGGCGGGTGTCGCCATGGGTGGTTATTTCATGCGGGTGTTTAGGGGCTATGGGTGGGGGAAGTTTCATAAG
>JAHDEB010000042.1:0-31589 GCA_020629055.1 Chloroflexota bacterium | reverse complement strand
GGGTGGTTATTTCATGCGGGTGTTTAGGGGCTATGGGTGGGGGAAGTTTCATAAGATTTAAGGGGCAGGTTGCAGGTAGGAAGTTGCAGGTAACAACATGCCCACCACATTATCTTTACACAATTCTAGGTTCAATGACAGCTATGGATATAGGCGATTGCCACTTGCAACCTGCCACAAGCTCTACATTTCAGCAATAAATTCAGCCAGTGCATCTTGCCACGGCCGTAGAACGATACCCGCCTGGGCACCGTTGATGTTGTGTAACGCGCCGTAAGGGGGAGGGGTTGAGGCTCTCTTAAACGCGCTGCTCAAAATCGGGGCGTTTTCCGCTTCGATTCCGGCCAGCTTCAAAATTTCGTTGGCAAATTCCCAGCGGCTACAGGCACCAGAGTTTACAAAGTGATAGGTTCCATACCGGCCGGTTTCGACCAGTTGCCCAATCGCCATCGCCAAATCTTTGGCATAAGTCGGATTTCCGATTTCATCGGTTACCACGCTGACTTTGCCGGTATCTTTGGCCCGGTTCATGATCGCGTGGATAAAGTTACGGCCTGTGCTGGCATACAGCCACGCAGTACGCACAATGTAATGTTGGGGCAAAATCGAACGGACATTGAACTCACCGGCCGTTTTTGATTTCCCGTATGGATTTATCGGGTTATGGGTGCGCCATTCCTCGTATCCGGCCGGATGTGTCCCATCAAACACCTCGTTGGTGCTCACCTGCACCATACTGGTTCCATGCTCTAAACAAGCCAGCGCCAAATTCTGCGGCCCAAGCGCATTCGCCTTGTATGCGGCTTCTGGCTCTTTTGCGCACCCATCTACATTGGTATATGCAGCGCTGTTAATTAGCAGATCAGGCTTATGCTCCGCCATCAGCTCGTTCACTATTTTTTTGTCAGATATATCGTGATCAGGCAGGTCTACCCCAATGATTTCATGCTGTGTAAGTTCTTTACGCAAGGCCAAGCCCAATTGCCCGCTTGCGCCGGTGATTAGTATGTTCATAGTCTTGAAGTATATCGTAATAAGTGTGAATTTTTAAGTTAAAAGGTGACGCTCCAACCCCCTTTATACTTCACACCTATTACTAAATCACTTAATTAGCGCCACGTGATGTCCGGTATCTCCGCATCTTGCTGATACGGCCCTTCGCGCAACAGCTGAAAATAGGTCTTTCCATTCTCTGTTTGCAGCAAACTACGATATGAAAATAAGGCATGTCCGTATGTGCCGATGCTGCGAGCCGCGTTAATCCGGTTTTCAATCTCATAGAATGAGCAGTATCCGGTACCGATACCAGCAACGACGCCTCGATCACCCCGATCAGCATGAAAGTCAGCGACTAAATCGGTCCAGATTTGCAGAGTCCAAAAGCTGTTGTCTGGGCAGTTAAACTGGGCTGGGTAAATCATGGGGGATATCGTATCGATGTACCCTTGCTGCACCCATTCTTTCGAATCTTGATAATAGCTGTTACGCCCTTCCCCTACTTCAAAAGGAAAGCTCGGCAAGTTTTCGTAGACGGGCCAAACCGCGGCCGAGAGCGCAATTTTCGTGTCGGCCGTCACAATCTGATCGTAAAACTTACTCACCGTCCCGTTCACCTGCCGACGCTGCCAATCTCCTCGGTCTGGATATTGAGCCGCCTCTAACGCGTATGCCTGATTGCTGACCGCATCAAACGATGCACCGGCCGCGCCATACCGAATGTGGTCTAGATGAATGCCATCGATGTCATAACGATTGGCCAGGTCGGCCGCAACCGCCAAGACATGATCATCGAAAGCACCAGAGGCGGGCGACACCCGCTGATATTCGGTGGGGCCACAATAAACCGTTCCCCACTGGCTTTGCTGCAAGACATCATCAACACCATTGATATGCAGGTCGTCTAATTTGTGATACAGATGCTGTGGGCTAGATCCGGCCGGAGGCGGGTCACAGGTGAACCAGACCGGGTAAATGTTTAAATAAGCATGTACTTCAATATTTTCAGCGTGGGCTCTTTCAATCATGCGGGCCAACGGATCCCAACCTGGATCATCACCCAAGTTGTTCCCAGTCATCCGTTGTGACCAAGGCTCTATGCCAGGGGTGTAAAAAGAATCGGCCGTACCGCGTACCTGAAAATAGATCAAATTAATCCCAGCCAGCGCCGCATTGTCTACAATCTCATCTACTTTAGACTGCTGCGCCCCGTGCACCGAAGAAGTCCAGTCAAAGCGAGACACCCACATGCCACGCACCTCTTCTAGCGCATTGGGATCACGAGTCGGTGTGGGGGTTAGGGTAGGTGTCGGTGTCAGGGTCGGCGTTGGTGTGGGGGTGTACGTCGGCTGATTTTGCACAGACGGCATAAACACAGAATCAGGTGACGTTGTTGGAATCGTTTGGGCAACAGCCAACGATTCATTGCCGGATTCTGAGCCGCCGGCCATTAAAAGGGTTATCACCACGACAGTCCCCAACAAAATGGGCCAGATGAGTGGCAGCTTGAGATAAATGCTATTTTTCGATTCAGACATAAAATGAAATAGGCGATTTTTTAACTTGATAATGCGTCTCTCTGGAAAACGTCATGAATTATAAGTAGACCATGCGTAAAAAGCCGTAAAATCTGCACCAAAGTACCGCTTACTCTAGCGTAACTCTCATCGACTGCTATACTTTGCGCCATAATTTCCAGAGTGGACCTAATTTATTCAGTTTATGTAGGTGGTTTTGCCCTTTGCCTGCAGGGCCAATCGCGAACTTAAAAACAAAATGTCTGAAACAGATACCCATGTTATCCATGCGTTAGACGCAGATGACCCCTTGAGCCACTATCGTGATAAGTTTTTTCATGGCGACAGCGACCTAATCTATTTAGATGGGAATTCGCTAGGCCGTTTGCCGCGTGCCACCATGAATTACATGCGCAACATTGTCACCAATCAGTGGGGAGACTCGTTGATTCGCGGTTGGCGCAGCGGTTGGATGGATTTACAAGAAAAGCTTGGGAATAAAATCGCCAAAATCATTGGTGCCAATGAAGGTGAGGTCATCGTTGCCGATTCGACAACGGTCAATCTTTATCGCTTGGCGCTCGCGGCCGTGATGCACCAGGCCAAAGACCATCGAACCCGTATCGTCACTGATAACTTAAACTTCCCATCAGACGTCTATGTTTTTCAAGGCATTAGCAACATTATCAAGGGGAGCCGAGTAGAAATCATCCCATCAACCGACAATTTACACGGCCCGGTCACCGAGATTAGCAGAGCGCTCGATGATCACACCGCCCTACTGTCCCTCTCTCACACCGTTTTTAAAAGCGGCTACACCTACGACATGACAGAATTAACAGCACAGGCCCATGCGGCCGGCGCTTTGGTTCTGTGGGACCTCAGCCATTCGGCCGGTGCGCTTCCGGTTGACCTGCGTAAATCACGCGCCGACTTAGCCGTCGGCTGCTGTTACAAATATCTAAACGGGGGGCCGGGAGCACCCGCCTTTTTATACGTACGTCGCGAACTGCAAGAACAGCTGCTCAATCCGCTTACCGGCTGGTTTAGCCAAGAAAACATGTTTGAGATGGAATTGGATTACAAACCAACCAGCGGAATTCGTCGCTTTACCAGTGGAACGCCGCCGGTCTTGGCCGTGTCAGCCATCGAACCCAGCCTCGATATTTTTCTAGAAGTTGGCATGGAGGCGATTTGGAAAAAATCACTCGGTTTAACCGACTTATTCATCCATCTGTTTGATCAACATTTAGCCCCCTTAAACTTTCGTTTAAATTCCCCCCGCAATCCCAAATATCGTGGCTCCCACATTTCATTGGGCCATGATGAAGCGTGGCGCATCAACCAAGCTCTCATCTCAGAAATGAACGTGCTGCCCGATTTTCGCCCCCCAGACAATATCCGTTTAGGATTTGCCCCGCTATACACCAGCTATGTTGATGTCTACACGGCCGTGATGCGTTTGCGCCAAGTTGTGACAGAAAAACGGTACGAAAACTATTCTCAAGAAAAAACAGACGTTACTTGATTTTTTAGCGCCAATAAGCCATTAAAAGAGGGAGCGATTACTTCACCTCGACCACAAACCACTGACGGCCGGATATCTCCGCTCCCGTCCCGTCAACCAACACCCATTCCCCTCGATAGTTGCCCGGCTCTGGCGGCGCAACAAATGCGACCGTAATTTCAGCCACTTCCCCCGGCCGTGTAAATGGGATAGAAACAATCTCTTGCGCCCCCATCCGTTCATTCGCCACATGTCTAAACCGGATCTCATCATCCCACACACAGCTGCCTCGATTGGCCAACGTCCATGTCACCCTAAACAGCTGATTGGATTTGGGGATATAGGTCGATGCGTTTTGGCTGATAAATTGGGCCGAGTAGCAGCCAGTAAAATCAAGCGGGGTTAAACCGGCCGTAGCCCCCCCTTCCGCCGCATCGATCGCGGCTTCCCAAGCTAAAACAGCATCGCGGCCGGTGATTAAAGCCACCTGTTCAAAAATAGAGTTGTACCAATCATCATTGGTTGAATTTTCTGGGTTCAGCTTCATCGCTTGGCGAATATCAGCCAATGCCCGAAACAGCACAGGCTCTAGCTCTGAAGCTTGTTGCCCGTTTAACCAGCGCGACATGCCAAAACGGGCGCGCAACTGCCAATAGTTATCATTTTCCGAATCATACGAAATCGCCCGCGTATAGCTTTGTGATCCGGCCGCTAGCTGTTCGTCTAAGACCATGCCGGGGCAATGGCGCAACAAAAAGTGAGCCTGCCCTCGTGTGCGAAAGATCTGTGCGATATCGATATCGGTCTGATTCAGCTTTTCGGCCGCCAATGTCAGGTATTCTGCCGATTGAATATAGTGCTGCTTGGCATCTTCTTTTGTCTCCGCCGAAGCATCATTTAATAGACAAACATCATTGCCTCGGGTCACATCATGGGCAAACGTTCCCAAACGTAAGTTCACCATTCCTAGGGCAACCAGCGGCTCCGGATCGTTCGGCAGCAGTTCACGCGCCACCGTAAACGAACGTTCGGCCAAATCATATTGCCCCAGCGCATACACCGTGTAACCGAACCCCATTTCCGCGTCGGCCAATTCACGTTCGGCCGCCGGGTTCTGTGGATTCATCAGATTTACTTCACGGGCGGCTAGTATCCCTTGCTCAAATTGTAAAAGCGCACCCCCATAATTTTTCTGCTCATACAAAACCCAACCCAGTCCGATATATGCCTGCGCCCGCTCTTGCTGGCTCAATCCGCGCCCCTCTTCCCGATCTAAAGCCATCCGATAATTATCATGCGCCTGGTTCAGCTCCCCCAGCGTGTGATAAGAAAACCCCTTATACAACAGGTAATTATCTCCGGCCGGGTCCAGCTCAAACGCCCAGCCGAAATCTTCAAGCGCCCGCTCATAATTTTCACGAACCAATGCAAAGCGATCCGCCTCAGTCGGCCGGTCACTTTGGCGCGCCACACCGATCCAGCTATTGAGCATCCCCTGCTGCTGTGGCAGCCTCAATATCCGCGCACCCTGCTTAAATGCAACAATGGCAACCTCATAATCGCCCAATTGCGCCGCCATCGCCCCCTCACCCAATATCGCCTGAGTCGATACCAACGCCTGGCGGCGCGGGATGCCGAGCGGCATCTCGAACGCCTCTTCTTCCGCCAGCCAGCTAATCGGCATATTTTGCACCTGCCGCGCGAGGGTAAAGTTCGCCCGGGCCATTCGGAATAAGGGCTCCGCTTTGACCGGATCTTCCAAAGCCTCACCTTGTTTCACAAAAGATCGTGCAACCACAACGTGGCTCCATCCCCTTACATCACGCGCCACACGAGCCCCATTTAAACCGGCAAAAATCAAGGCCACCAGCAATACCGGCACACGCAACCGCCATGAATAGACACGTTGGCCCAGTTCACGTACCTGCCAAACAAACAGGCCACCACCGGCCAATAACAAAATCGTTAGTAGGGGCAAATAGATGTCGGGGACCGTCAGCAGCGGCCGCAATCGGGTGGCCAGTTGCAGCAGGGTCAACCCGGCTCCCCCAATCAGCAACGCCCAAGGCCACGATGAACGAGGGTGCAATGCCAACTTGTGGCGCCAACGCACCACCAATCCCCACCAAACCGGAGGTAGAAACAGCGCCATAAACAGCCAAGCATGCAGGTCGGCCGTCCGTAGCGCCAAACCGCCCACCGGCTGCCATAATCGATCACTGGCCAGCCAGCCCAATGCCAGATACCCGACCATTGTGACGATGCCGACAAGGTATGCCATCAGCATGCCGCTGCGCCCCACGGTGTAATCTAACCCCTTAACCGTTGCATCAACCGCCTGCCATTCGATACGGCGCTGTAGCGGGGTAAACCACGCCGTTCGGCCTCGTATGGTTAGGTGCGCCCCATTCGCCTTCACCCCAAACGACGATGCATAAAGTGGAATATGTTTCACAAAAGCTAAATTGGCGCGCACCAACTCTTGAATGTCTGCCCAATTTAAGCGGACCTCGTGATCTTTACCCCCTGTGACGATGCCGTTTCGGTCTAACGTGATGAGATCATCCTTGCCGTCAAGCTCCACAGAATCGACCGGCATGGCGAGCAAAAAGACAAGCCCACCACCGAGCAAAAACAAGGTGTACCCCAGCAGGGTCAGCAAAGCGCTTTTCGCCAAAACAGTGACCTCTGCCAGCAACAGTGGCTTGACCCCGGCCGTTTCTAACAACCCGCTGCTAATTTCTACCGCAACCGGCTGATCTAAATCTAGCAAATGCCCCGGGTTAAATTCAGAAATCGGCAAAATGCCGGTCGATTCACTCATCGTCATCACCAACAAGGGGATAGCGATAACCATTAAGGCGAACGATGCCATCTGGGTTAATCGCCAGCGGTTGAGTGATGGGTGTAAATATTGTCGGCCGTACTGCCGCTTCAACAGGCTGTCACAAAGACGAATCGCCTGCTCTTTTAATGCCTCTGGGAATGAGGGTTCGCGTTGCACCAGCATTTCTAAATGCTCAGCTAGATGGGTTCCATCGATCCAGTTTTCTTCTATTTCAAACGCACGAAACGCCTGGTTATAAGATGACAAGGCGGCCGCGTAATTCCGCATCTCACCTAAAATACGGGCCAAAAGCGCTTGAGATTTAGCCAAAAAAGTCACATCCTTGTATTTATCAAAGATGATGACCGCCTCTTCAACCAGCACAAACGCCTGCCCCGTATTCCCGATCTGGAACGTTGCATCTGCCAAGCCTAAGGCGACATGGCCCCGGCGGTATTCCCCAAGCTCGGCCGGGCCCATGTGCCACAACTTTTCATATTCTTGCTGGGCCATCGACCAATCCCCAAGCTCTAAATAAAGTTTAGCGATCTTTTCAGCCAAACGGACATTGTCTCGTTCGCTGCCATAGTTTTGCGCCATCGGCTTTGCCCGCTGATACCAACGATGCGCACTGGCGCACAGCCGTATCACCATCCAATCTTCACTCCCGATCGCGGTCCACAGCTCTGCCCGCCATGCGCGCCAGCCGAAATAATAGGTTAGATACATGACGAGGGGCAGGCTAAGCAGCGTGCTGCCCCAGCTGCGTAGGCGATCGCCCCTTGTGCGTGGCAAACGGGGCAACCTGTCCCCTCGCGCGGCCAAAGCTAACCCAAGATGAGCATCCCCCATCGCCACCATCACATCGGCACGCTCCGCTTCTAAAATCGCCCACTCGCCCCCTTCAAGATTGACAACTTTCCGCTGAACGATCTCTTTTTCTAGACGGGTTAAGGCTTCTTTATACAGTTCAATCGCCCCGGCAAAATTTTGCTGATGGGCTAAGTTTTCCCCGTGGGTGCGCAACAAATATGGGGCATGGTCGGGGACCACGTCTCGACGAGCCATGACCGGGGCCAACACCTCGGCCGACGTGGCAAAATCACCCCGCAACTGTTCCAAACGCGCGTTCATAAGCGCGACCAGATCATCAAAGACGAGCAGCCATGGGGGATCAAAATGTGAGAGGTAAACGCGCGTTTGCCCCAAGAACAACAGCAACCGCTCTATGGCAGGGATATCGTTTTGATCGGCCAGCTGCCGAAAGCGGCCGACCATCAGTCCCAAGCCGTCTACCTGTGTTGGGTCGGCCGTATCCCCACCGGCCAACAAACGGTGAAAAATCAAGTTCTGAGTTTTTTCGTGCGCCGTTTGCAACGCATCCTCTTCCCAAAACGCGGCCGCCCGCTGGTGGGTTTCAATCAGACCGGCCCGATTTAAATCTACAAATTGTTTGTGCAAAAAGGCCCGGTGCAAACCGGGTAATTTGATTTTTTCTCGGTCTGCTTCACCAAAAAACTGTAACCGGCGCAAACGGCCGTAAATCGCGGCATCTTGTTCATCATGCCGCCCCCGCAACAGGCTAAATAACGGCTGATCTAAGTTATGTGGCACAGACGCGACCAGTAATCCGGCCGACAGCGGTGGGTCCGCTTTATCAAGCAGATCGGCAAGCAAGGCGGTTATCAGCTCTTGCTCAATTTGGGAGACGCTTTTATTCATGTTCTACTTGATTAGCGGCGATCAACGTCGTGATCACACTCGGGATACCCCCGCTCCATTCATGAATTTCTTCGATATCGCTGTCAGCACTAAATCCCATTTTTTCAACCAGCAACTGCCGTGTTTCACTTAAACTCAGCGGCCCTAATCGGCTGTGGCTCGCATTTAAATCGATCATCCGCAGTGCGGTCATATCTCGGCCGCAGACCACCAACTTCACCCCTTTTAGCTTTTGCTGGCACAGCGGCTTGATCAACCAGTGGAAAAGCCAGCGCTGGCTTTCGTCACCCGCTTCTCCCCATGCATCAATCAGCAGCAGCACCTGTCGGGTCAGCGCCATTTGGGCCAAGGTGCGGAACAGAGCTCTGCTAATTTCACCAATGGCACGTCGTCGGGCGGGTAAATCAGCCACATGTAAAGTTCCTTGGGCATCAACGACACGGCCAGCGGCAGATTCTAGACTTGTATCCCACCAGCCAAGGGCCGGGTTTTCTAGCTGCGCCTGCACGACCAGATCGGCCAAGATATCTAATCGTTTCGCCTCGGTTAACAGATGATCGACCATCAACTGTTTATCCGCCTCGCTTTCCGTTACTCGCATACCGTCGGCCGGCAGGTCCAGATTCAAATCATGGCTTAACGTCTCAATCTGATCAATCTGTAAACCGAGCAGGTTCTGCCTCAGCTGGTCTAAATTGACCGAAACTGTCTGAATCTCACCATTTATCCCTATTGCTGCGGGCAAATTACGGGATTGGGTCTGCTCATTAATCACTTTGTTCAGCAAATCAAAATTGGCTCTATCTACGGCCGTTCCTCGCTCCTCCAGCTGATCTCGTATACGCCGAATCAAATACAACGTATCTAATCCGTTTGCCTGGCTAAAATCGATTTCAATAACCGTTTGTTGCTGTGCTTCACCCAATTGGGCCAGCTTGCGCAACAGATGACTTTTTCCCATACCTCGGTCCGCTTCGACCGTTAGCACATGGTTGGTATGGCCGTCGCACAACATCGCCTGCAATTGGGACAGTTGGGCTTCATGACCGTTTAAGTTTTTTTGGGCGTTTTCGTTTTGCATCTGCTTCATCTGGTAAATCGATATCCTTTTGCTCACGCACAATCAGGTGGGCCGGTCACATGATCCGGTCATATAGAACCAGCGTCACACAGTGACCACAATGTAGATACTAATTTACACAGATTCAACTGTTTTGGAATGAGGATTTTGTCAGGGTGTAGGGAGATGCAGGCTTATTTTTAGGCTCTCAAACAAACTGTCATGTTCCGTGGTGCGTTTTAAGACGCACCACGGAACATGCGGCCATTACGCCGCTTTAATAAACCCTTGTTTCACCAAAAGCTCGGCATTTAAAACCGATCCACTGGCGGCACCGCGTAAGGTGTTGTGGGTAATCGCCATAAAGCGAATATCAAATACGGGACATTCCCGAATGCGGCCGACGGTCCAAGCAAGCCCGTTACCTGCATCTTTGTCTTTAATCGGCTGTGGACGATTGTCTTCCGGCCGGTAAATCAACACTTTTTCGGGGCTGCTAGGCAGATCCAAAATATCTTGCGCCGGATACCAGTTGTTGAATAGTTCAGCCACTTCTTCTATCGTCACACGACGGCCGAGCTTAACGCTGATACTGGCCAAATGGCCATCGACAACCGGCACACGATTGGCTTGGGCACTGCATTTAAACGGTGCTGGCTCAATTTTGCCGTCGACATAGGTGCCGCACATTTTGATCGGTTCGCTTTGCAACTTGCCATCTTCACCACCGATATGGGGAACAACGTTGCCCAAAATATCTAGCGACGGTACCCCAGGATACCCTGCACCGGAAATCGCCTGCATTGTGGTCACAATTGTTGCTTCCAACCCATATGCCTCTTGCAAAATTTTGAGCGGCAGCACAATACTTGTTGATGAACAGTTCGCATTGGCGACGATAAACCCTTTCCGGCCGTATTGCTCTTGCTGATGCGGAATCAGCTGGCTGTGTTCCGGGTTGACCTCAGGAATTAGCAATGGCACCAAGGGGTCCATACGGAACGGCGATGCGTTGGTTAAAACCGGATAGCCCGCCTCTGCAAATTTTGGCTCTAGCTCACGCGCCTCGGCCGTTGGCAACGCTGAAAATATAACGTCGACATCTAAGTTCGGCTCGGTTGGCTGAACGATCATTTGCGCTACTTCTTCTGGCACATCACCCTCTAGCAACCAATTCACCCCGTCACCATACGGCTTACCCGCCGTGCGTGGCGACCCGGTTAGGGCCGTAATTTCAAACAACGGATGATCGATTAAATGCTCAACAAAACGCTGGCCGACAGAACCTGTAGCGGCCAAAATACCTGCACGAATTTTACTCATTAGGTTACTCCTAAGTTTGAGCCAGTAGATCAATCGGTCAGCAGTTCGGCTGGTTGAGTTTTCTCAAACAACTGAATCGCTGACAAACTGATTGACTAACCCATAAAACAAAACACGCCATCGCCCTCAATCATGTTGGGGCGATGGCGTGGCAATCATCGCGGTTCCACCCAACTTTGACACCCCCGCCTTAGAAGCCGGTATTAAAGGGTATCCTTGTTGTCGCTGATAACGGTGCGTGCCGGAAGAAAATACTGTTTATTTTTCTTTTCTTCACTCTCGGGTGGTGTTCACTGTGTTCTGATGTTTTGGCTTTCAGCTCTTGGCCAAAACTCTCTGGAACGAAACGAGCAGTTACTCTTCCCGATCATCGTTTTAAAATTTTTCAATTTGGGAAATTATATAAGCTGGAAAATGAAAGTCAATGAGGAAGTTGCAAGGATGAAGACGGCAAGTTGAAAGCGTCCCGTATCAACTTCACTCATTTAGGCTCTTAAAGGCTAAAGCACATCGTACCGGTTAATAATTGGCTCTAACCACTTGGTAACTTCTATACGCCAAATAACCGAACATAAGGGACATATAAATACTTTGCAAACCGACAAAAGCTAAAATCGCCAAGAGAACACCGGTAAATATTGACAGCCATAATGCATGGAACCGGCCGTTAAGGGGATTAAAAATCAAATGCAAATGCTCCGAGACATGACCACCGTCTAAGGGTTGTACAGGGACTAAGTTCACCAATCCCCAAAACACATTGACAAATAAAAAGTCATTCACCAAAACATTTGGCGCTTGATTTGGCCCATAAAAATACCCCGCCGGCATCGGGAACATATCATATAACCAGTTGATCCATACGACACCCCCTAGCGCCCACACAATTAAACAGATAAGCCCCCCCAATAAAAATCCTGCAAAGGGGCCCGCCAAAGCGATCAAGATGTAATGGCTGTGTCTATTTGGGCCGCTTCGCTGATATCCAAATGACGGCTTTGGAATGGCTAAACCACCAAAACTATATAACACAATGTGTGAATCTTGCCCGTAATAGCGCATCGCAAATGAATGTCCGAGTTCATGAATTAAAATCGAGACAAACACAGTAATAATCCAAGACAAAATGCCGTTTAAGTCACGTCCTTGGACCCCAATTAGTAAAGAGATCAACCAAAAGAGCGGATGAACTCGGATTTGAATACCAAACATTGTGAATACAAGGTCAAGGTTCGAAGGCGCAGGTTCTCTAAAAGGTGTCATAAAAATATCGATTTTGAGCTAAACGGAAAATACGCTCCTGATTTGCAGGACAAAGCTTGCAAAATAACCTTAATCAAAGTTCAGGTTAGATTAAGCCAATGCCACATAGAAAATGAGGTAGAACGCCCCAAACAATGCACAGTAAACGGCAAAGGGGATCAAACTGCGGCTACGCACCCAATTGAGCAACCAGGTGATGCAAGCATAACCGACGATGGCCGATGTTAGGAAAACGGTGATCATAGGAACCATCTGCTCGGCCGGGTTTTGGAGCGAAAACAGGTCAACCACGGCCCCTAATCCCGCCCCTAAAATGGCTGGAATGCCAAGCAAAAAGCTAAAGCGTGCGGCCGTCGAGCGATCTAAACCACGGAGTAACCCACCCACAATGGTCGACCCACTGCGTGAGATGCCGGGGAACAATGCGCCTGCCTGAAACACACCGATAATAATCGAATCGAGCCAAGTCATTTCTTCAATCGGCTTATCGCCCGATGCCATTCTTTCGCCGATCACAATCAGCGCAGCGGTCACAAACAAAAAGCAGGCGGCCATCGTTGGGGAGCCAAACCACTCTTCAAATTGCTCTTCAAACGGCAAACCGATCGCCGCGGCCGGAATCGTGCCGATGACGATAAACCAGCCTAAACGGGAATCAGCTGTGCCAAATGGATCTCGTTTTACCAAGCCATCGAGAACACCCACAATGATGGCCCAAATATCTTTCCAGAAATAAATGAAGACAGCCAGTAGGGTTCCCAAGTGAGCAATCGCAGCTTCGGTTAGTGTTGGCGGCCGTAGCCCAAATACAGAAGGGACCAAAACCAAATGGCCGGAACTAGAGACGGGTAAAAATTCTGTGGCACCTTGAACGATGCCCCAAATAATAGATTCGATGATTTCTAACATATGTGTTTAAAAGGTTAATTGCGTAGTTTTGCCTAGGCTTAAGATATTTTAGCGGTTATGTATGGCTAAAACCATGAAAAATACGGTTAAGAAATTGTATCTCCACATAATCCGATCTCACATAAGACATTATGGTGGATAGTTGAGGCAAAACAAGTCTGATTCAAATTTAAGATGAGGGTGGATTCATTGAATCTTTTTAGCACACGGTCATTGTGAACCCACGTGCATACAAATCATATTAAGGGCTGAAGATGAAACAACGTGCATTTACTCAGGCAACAGATCCGTCAGATCAAGACTGTTGGGTATCTACCTGCCAAAATTGCGGCAAAGATGTTGCCATTTGGCTGAACGGAGTTTAATATTCTCTACTTGAGGATAGCTGCCCATGACCAATATCGTGATCCTACAGGGGAACATTCGCCGTTTTTGTTGCTACGGCTACGCCCGGACCAACTATTATCACGATTGTGGCGCGAACACTCAGCCAAGGGTTTTGGACGAGTATGATCATGGCGATCGGGCTGGTTAGTGGTGATATGATCTACTTCGTGGTCGTTGTAACAGGCCTGACTGAGATTATTACTAGGTTTAGCGGTGCTATTCTGATATTAAAGTTTATTGGAGTAGCATATCTGATTTTTCTTGGATGGAGGTTAATCACCTCAAAAACGGTGGCGAAACCCTCCCTTGATGAGGCCAATTTGATTCAGGAATCGACCCGGGAAAGTTGGGTTCGAATCTACTTTTCTGGTCTATTGATTACTCTTGGTAGCCCGCAAACAATGATTTTCTTTTTGGCTTTGCTGCCTGAGTTGCTTGATCTTGAGCAGATCAGGTGGGGAAGCGGTACTTTGCTGGGAGCCATTGTGTTTTTCATCGCTTTTGGCGGGCTACTTCTCTATGCTATTTTCGCAGATGCGGCTCGAAAGCTTTTCCAAAATGAGATGTCGCTACAACGCCTGAATAGGATATCAGGTGTTTCCCTTATCGCTTGTGGCTTAGCGATTGGTTTTCTCAATTGATCTCTAGAATTGGTGGTCGAATCGTTGAATAAAAAGCTTAGTTGTTATTGCTCTAAGGGATTGAAATACTCCGCCTTGGAACGCAAATTCCTTTTCAAATTTGAGAGCCTATACCCTAGTGACAAGCCGCCAAGGCTGTCATTTTAAATTTAGTCTAAGTTTTTACAGGAGAAAATCATGCATAGCTCAACGTTACGTGGCTCAGATTTTGAAATTGTCGATTCAGGAACAACTGTCAGCCACGCTGATTTCTTTGCTCAGTTTAACCATAGGGCGCGGGTTGGTGTTGTGGCCCCTAACCGTTTCGAAGGTATAGGAGCAATTACGTTACTTCTTGCTCATACAACCGCATTTTATGATTATTATCGCACCAAAGAAAAAGAGTTTTCAGTCTGGCCTGATTATTTTACTTTCCAAAATCAAATACCAGTAGCAGATTATCGCTGGTGCGATATTTGGCCCCCTCATAGAAATGTCGCCGTTCCCGAATCATATGATGATCGACTCAAAGCGATTACCGATCGCGGTATCAATATTTTGCTTGTTCCAGACACCCCTCCTACTGAGCGAGATTATGAATCCCCACAATTAGGCAGTGCCCGACGAAATGTTGACTGCTGTTACTTGTACTCGAAATATGGTGACCTGCCCGATAGTGATTTGACAATTCGCTGTGCCAAGGAGCCACTGGTGACATGGGGAAATCGAGTTTTTGAAACGGAGACAGTAAAAAAGGGCGATGAGGCTTCTCGTTTTAAAAATGAATGGAAAGCCGAGGTCAACTTGCAGCCGATGTTGATCCAATCCTTTAAACGTATCGAACTCGATGAAGCATTGGCACGTCTTTAGCCTATACTCCGCGAGAATGTGGGCACTCACTATAAGGTATGCTTGGCCGATTCCTTACCCTGACCGTTCTCAAACAAAGGATTTATTTTTGATTGTAGTGCGGACTGCTTGATCTCGACCAGATTAGCTGGGGGAGATCTGTTCTTCGAGGCAAGTGTGTTTATGTACGCTTTTTTGCAGATGCGGCTTGATTTTTTTTAAAATGAACCGTTACTAAACGCCTGAATAGGACATCGAGTGTTGCCTTAATCGTTTGTGACTTCACTCACAATCCATCCATGAGAAATATGGAGAGCGGCCAAAATGAACACACCCTCGAGTGTTATGACGCCAAGCACGCCCCAATAAGTAGAAGGGTTGCTCAGCCCAGCACCCGTCAGCTCAATACCAAAAGCCTTGGCATTATGGGGGATCGTAAAGCAGACAAGCAATATTTCGAGAATAAGAACGCCCCATTGAATGAGGTTGTAACCATCTTCTCCGGAGATATATGGCCCAAATACGTAATACATGTAAAACTTCACTCAATTATGTAAACCTGAGCAAGTTTTAGCTATCTATTTTGGCCGAAGTCGGAGCGACTTTCCTAAAAACCTAGTTCCAGACAAGGTTTCTTGTCGAAATATCAGCGGTTTCTACTGAAAATATCTTGTTTTTAAAACGGTCGTTTTCAATTAAGCAGATTTTGAGTATCAAGCGGCCATTTTGGTGCTTTTAGGTGTTACATTTTGCACGTATTACGTAGCTTCACCAAATAGATAACTGGAAAGCCGGGTGCTCTTAACGGGGCACGCCCGGTTTGGTGGAAGGCGGTTGGAAAAGCGTCATTTGCGATGGCTCTCTGGCCGCCCATCCAACTCCCGAAACAAACCCTTTATACGTTAAGGGGGTGTCGGATAACAATGGATAACTGCTACCCGACACCCCCTACTTTCGTTTAGGGCACTAGATCAGTTACTAGTGCTTGTTCGAGGTGTGAAATGATCAAGTTGGCTTTTGCGATTAACTCATCTGCTGTTGTAATATCGATGTGTTTGTCTCGACTGGCTTCAACTTGATTGACAAACGCTTCAATACTGTTGATGGCAGAATTCAAGCGTGTATCGGTTCCAATCTCATCACCATTTGAGACATATTCAAGCGCACTCTTAACCGAGCCATCAGCATTACCTAAGATTGCCAACAAACCGATTGGCTTGGGCGTGTTAGAAGCATCTTCCATGAGCCAAGCGATTTCGAGCTCAACGTATTCAATCATACTCCGCTTGGTCGCTTCAATACTCAGAAACGCTAAATCAGTCTCGCTTACAGCTGGTTCGTTTTGACTTGTCCCTACCAGACGGAATCGGTACGTTGCATCCTCCATACTCTCCCAATCTGCTGGGACATGAATCAAAACGGCGTCCTTATTCTCATTGCCCGAGGCCAAATCGATGAGGGACGTATTAAGTTCGATCCAACTACCAGAGATAGAAAGTGGATGGATCAAAGCGGCCGCTGGTAAATCATCCGACATCGTACTAAGCACAAAACTATCGGCTACATTTCCTAAGTTCTTCAGGGTGAAAGAGTAAACGGCCGTATCACCAGGAGAAACATAGATCGAGGCTGCGTCCAACGCCGCTTGGATATATGCGGACGCCGCATCGCCATCAACTTTACCGTTCCCTTGTGAGTTGCTGTCGTACGATGGAATTGGGACCGCTGTTGTGTATAGCGCTTCTTGAAGCACATTTACAGTGACGGGGTGTTCATCGAGGAGTAATGCCGCAATGCCCGCTACGTGCGGTGATGCCATACTCGTCCCATTTTGGGAGTTATAGCCACCGCCGATCCAAGTTGAGTTAATACCCACTCCGGGGGCGAGAATATCTGGTTTGACACGGCCGTCTAAGGTTGGTCCTCGACTGCTGAAATCAGCGATTGTGGTAGACGTATTGAGCGCCCCCACAGTTATCGCCAAAGCTGCATCCCCTGGAGACCCAACCGTTTCATAATCGGGACCATTGTTTCCGGCCGCTACAACGACAACCACACCTGACTTGACCGCATTATTAACCGCTTGGCTCAAGGCAGAAGTGCCATCTCCGGCCGCATTTGTCCCTAAACTCATGTTGATCACATGCGCACCTTGATCGACGGCCCATTCAACACCGGCGATTACATCGCTGCTAGAGCCAGAACCGGCTGCGTTGAGTACTTTAACCGGCATCAGCATCGCGCCAGGGGCAACCCCTGGATAGGTTGCATCATTTGCCCCAACGGTACCGGCTACGTGGGTCCCATGCCCATGATCATCGTCTGGATCAGCGTCGTTGTTTACAAAGTCATAGCCGGCCGTTTGATTCGGCAGTGATGGATGATCGGCGTCAATACCGGTGTCTACAATCGCCACAATCACCCCGGATCCATCGACACCACTCGCATACATGTCGTCAACATTAATCTCTGCGATATTTGGCGGAACACTTTGACTAGCTGATACCGTTTCATCGAGCTCGATGCGGGTTACAAAGGATAAGGCGGCAATTTCTTCTAGCTTCGATGCTGGAATCGATCCGGCCAGTCCATCGATGATGTCAAACCGTCTGGTTATCGCGGCACCAAGCTGGGTCAAACTGTCCTCATCAGCTTCAGTAGCGGTTCCATGAGTCAAGATCAAAACATCAAGTCGGCCGTGAGGTTGCTCGTTAGCCCGTTTCCAAACCTTGGTTAAGACAACGGGTGGTGCCTCAATTTGCCCGGTCTCGTCTATGGTTAATCCAAGATCATGGAACGGGAGAACTTCAAGGTTCGCTTGATCTTGATCAGAGGTGTCGCTATTTTCTGCTGTCACATCGAAGGTGTGTATACTTGGCTTTGTGTCTGGAGAGCGCAGTGGAATAATGAGCAGTTTGACATTGGCCGTTGCGCCTGGCTCAACAATGACCGGATTTCGGCTCCACGTTGAATCCCAGTCGCTCGGTAAGCCGGTTAAAATGAGATCGTAGCTGTCTGATACATTCCCTTCGTTTTGGACAGCGGCCGTGTAAATCCCTGTTTTTCCAGGAACAACGCCTAATTGCTCAGGAGATAGGTCTAAAACAACGAGATGTGATTCTGGGACCTGAATATTGATCAGGACAGCGTCAGACTGATTGCCCGACTGGACACGAACACTGCCTGTGTAAAGGTCAGGGGCTTGGTATTTAGGTACCGCAAGGGTTAAATCAACTGTCGTGGTTTCTCCTGGCAGTAATGTGGCAATCGTTGTTTGACTTAGCGTTGACCATCCCTCTGTTTCACCTTGAGGGGTTAGACTAATGCCATTCAAGGGTTCGTCAGAGTTATTAATGACCTCAATCGAGACCGTTTGGCTCTGTCCGTGCTCAATTACCAAGTCATATTGATCAGGTTCAACGGTTAATGATCGATTATCATTCCGCTGGACAATCACTTCCATGTGATCCCACTGGGTTAGATCACCTTGAGATCGGACGGTAACAAGAGCGCTAGCTTCATCGTTCCAAGTGAACAGATCAAGCGTCCGGCTGATCATTTCGCCTGGTTCCAATGAGATCAATTCTGTACGCGTGCGGGTTTCATTATCATCGAATGCGGCGGCTCCGCCTGCACGAGGGATCACGCTCAAAATATAGGTGTCAGCTGTCGCCCCTTCATTCTCGACGAAAACTTGGTATCCAGCTCGTGCGTAATTTGTCCCTTCTGCGGTGGGGACTTCTGCGATGACGATGCCACCTTGAACATCATCACCTGTTGATTCGATAATCAAGTCAACTGCGTGACCAGCTTCGGACACGATTGTCATGAGCGAAGCGGAGTCGCTTAGCCCACCTGCTACGGCTGAGACCGTACCTTGCAGACGGCCGGGAGCCAAGGCGGTGGCCTGCCAGCTCACAGTCGCCCAGCCGTTCCCTGCAAGTTCACTAACGGTTGAAGATGCAGGAGAATCAACTGAGATGATGCTGTTGGGCAACGTTGCCAATGAGACAGCTACATCCGCTAATGGATCGGTTCCAGGGTTCCAGACATGGGCGGTAATTTCGAACTGTTCGCCAATTTCAACCCGTGCTGGAACGTCGAGGCTGTAAAGGTGCAAATCGGCCGGTGAATCGATGTTGATCACGTCGATAACGAGCGTTTCACCTGCGTCAGGTGCAGATGCATACACTGTTGCGCTCATGCGACCACGCTGCGCGGCCGTTGTCGTCCAGCTTACGGTAGCTGATTCACCGGCTCCTAGCGTTGGGATTGTCTGCTCTTCAAAAGCGGGGTTTTCGCTTGCAACAACAATGTCATTTACCGATTGGTCTGATGGATTGGTGATAACGGCTGAAACTGTAAAGGGGTCACCAAGATTAACACTTGATGGTGAGGAGACGGCAAGGTCAAGCATACCTGTAATTTGTGCAGTGCTAATATAAGTTTTTCCATCAACTGTTGTCCGCGCTCCAAAGAGTCCTGCACCGATATGACGGTATTGTTCGATTGGTAATTCATACAATACTGTCTGACTGTCAAGCCCTTCAACCGTTATGTTTTGCGAGTCTGCAAATACAGTCACTGGGGGATCTAAGCGAGACTGTAAATATGTTTGTTGCGCCATCCCGTCAATTTGGACCGCTAATTCATATGTGTGAGCAGTATCGTTGGCATTATTTAACACAATCTCAAGAACTAAAGTGTCACCAAGTTGGTAAGTCGTTGACTGGAAGTTTGTTATAGAGGGTCCACCAGCAATCGAAGTGAAAGCTTCAGTTTCATTTGCGTTGGTTACGACTGGGTTAACACCATATACACCGTCAAGTACATCAATCCCGCCTCCCAGGCTTTCAGCTCCTAATGAACCATGGTCCCAACCAACAAAAAAGCCGAGGGACAAACCATTTGGATTAAAATCTTGGCCAGCTACTGCACAGTAATTATCGATATAATTTTGGCCGTAATCATTTTGGCTACCGTAAAATCCGCCCTGATTTGCATCGAGAACGTCCCAGCTACCATTGAGATTCGCTTCTGTCCACACATGATATCCTGTCCAACAAATTGGGACTTCGAGATCTGGATGCCTAAATGCTGGGGATTCATTTGGATCTTTGGCGCTTATCACGGGTGATCCAACTCCTCCTCCGACAGGTCGGGCAGGAATACCACTAATTCGGAGGAAAGAAGTTAAGCCATTTCCATAATATTGACATTGACCTGTACCACCCATTGCGCAATCAGACGAAGGACTTTCTAAATCACAGGATGAATATATCCCAGCTACACTGCCTGTTCCAGTAGGTCTGGTAGTCCAAATTTGTAAGAAACTGGTTTTACTTCTTAGTGATTGGGCAGCGTCAGTTGCACTTGTTTTTGAATCAATGGTGTCGAGAGAATATTTGAAGAGTTTTGCGCTGTCTAGACTGAGATCAAATACAGATCCCCAACCTCCGCTATGCCCCCAAGTGGCAGTGCCACTATCAACAAATGTCGAGGCCATGCCACCGGTTGCTTCGTTGAAAATGACGGCCGCATCTTTGATATCTTCATCTGTCTCAGTTGGATTAGAACCGGTGGTGAGGACTACCGCTTTTACTTCGTAGTAGCCCACCGCTCCACTGCTATCGAGCGCAAATTCAATCGGCGGATCAACCGTCACCTCACCGCCGCTGACCGTTACATCTACCTCTTGGCTATCGATGGGGGAGCTGCTACCTGCTTTGAGAAGTTCAACTTGAACGGTCACATCGGCGTCTGAGCTGAGTGGTTGAACCGGCCGGACTACAATGTCGGTCAAAATCGTTTCGCCACGCTTGTAGACACCATATTTTACCGGCTCGGATGAATAGGGGACTTCTACTTCCCGTTCAAAATCTTCTAAGGTGAGTTCGATTTCAAATTCACCTTCTATTTCATAAGAAGTGCTGGCACTATCTGAATCCCCATTATGGCTGGCATCGGCCGATACTTGGTATGTCCCTTGAGGAGATTGAGCCTCATATCCAACAGAGAAATTTCCACTGGCGTTACTACTGACCGACTGACTAAGTGCAGTTCCACCATTTGGATCGGTAGAGGTAATTGAAACAGATGCACCGCTTACAGGAGCTCCATCACAATCTGTAGTCTGTCCACTGATTTCAACCGCCTCTCCAATGGTGTAAGTCGATTCAGATGTTGAAACAGAGACACACAAGGAAGGTTGTGGGGTGGGGGTTGGGTCAGGATCACCCGGCCATGCCGCAACAAATTCCAGAGGCGAAGCTGGAGGTAACGACAAAGGTTGGCTAATCGTATCAAACACACCGTCCCTTACAGTTAAGAGAATGATTTCATCTCGTTGATAGCGTACCCACCCATTTTCATCTGTTGTCACAGATTCAACATAGTTGTGATTGGGCAATGATAAAGAGATAGTCGTATTGGCGGCCGGATTTCCATTACCGTCAAAGATTTGCCCTTCAAATGCCAAAGATAGCGGTATTTCATACGTTGTCGCTCCACCATTGGCCTGAAGGTTGGCTTGCCCCACATAATCGGTAAACGACAATGAATAGACCGATTTATCGTTGATTGACCAAGAATTTAAGCCTGCTCCCCAATTGGCGACATGTTGACTCGATGTCTCTACTGAAATCGTCGCATTTTCAGTCACTTGCAGGCGATAGGTCCCCGGAGATGTTTCTACCAAGTTTCCTTGGTAATTTAGAAACGGAATTTCAAAGGCAACATCTGCTCCAGCTAAAACCTCGCTGGTTGATTTAACCAAGTAGACAGTTGCTTGTCCATCGGCCGTGGCTTCGATATTCGCTCCAGATATCGCATATGAGAAATCAAGCAGACGCCCATCATAAACAATGGAATTTTCCGGCATTTCTGTACCGGCCGCTTGGATCGTATTGCGGAATATCAATGAAGCAGAGCCAATCATCAGGCTAATAAATAGCAGATTGACAATGGCTAATGCCCATGTTCGAAATTTTACGTTTTGAAGTTTCACACCTTTCTCCTTACGAAAAATAATAAATATGAGAAATTAAAGTTGCTTCGCTGAGGCGTTATTCAGCAACTTTAATCTTCCAAAACGCATAAGACTCTCCATATTCCTCGGTTTGAGCTACCATCGTGAATCCATACCGTCGGGTGACAACAAATTGCCAAGAAACGGTCGTACTTTCATTTGCACCAAGGGATGCAATGACTTTTTCTTCAATGGGTGCTCCATCCGAGAAAATTTTGATTTGGTTGACAGGATGATCTGAAGGATTGGTTATATGTAAATGGATGAAGGCTTCCTCACCTTGCGCTACTTCAGTAGATCCTTCTATGTCTAATTCTAAAAGCCCCTCTACGCTGATCATGTCAGAGTTTTGCACCTCACCTGCCGCAGCATGGGCTGTGTATTGTCCATGTCCAAAATCTAAGACGATGTCGGCCGGAACCGTGAACTGTTTTTTCTGGGACTCATTAGGGTTAAGGGTTACTTCTTCTTTTGCGGTCCAAACTTGTTTGAATTCACTAGGATAGGCGGCTAAATGTGAACTAAAGCTTGCACCGATTACTTCTATAAAAATAGCCCCTGACCAACTTTCATCTCCCGAATTAGTAATTTCAACATCAAAAAACAAATCTTCTTCGAGCCGGTAGGACTCAGCCGGTGCGAATGACGTGACTATGGTTCCATTTAGAGGTTGAACGGTTTCTTTGGGCAATGTTTCCTCGTCTAGTTGAACGGTGAGTATTTGCTGCGTCGCTATGGGTTCAGGGGAGTTTTGTGGAGGAACGTCCTCGATTGACTGAGTCGGATTGCAGGAGAATGACAAGCAAAAACATCCCAAGACAAAACTGCGTTGTAATAACCTTGATAAGCCGAAACGAACAGGACGAAGATGATGCATCGTAGGTGAAAGTTAGATGGATGATCGTAGTGAGAAAAAACGAACGGTACGTGAGTGAAGTTGGTTAGGAGTATTTGTTTGTGAGTATGCTATATGCAGTTCAATTAATCGATGTAGTTTTGTTTGTAGAAGATTTTAGTGATTTTGACTTAATTGATAAGTCGTCGGTTACGATACCACCAAAATAAGCCCAAAAGGACAACCAATCCAATCATAACAAAACCGATATTGAATGCAACCCATAATTGGCTCTCTTGAATCTGTGACGGCAATATCCAAAAAAGAATTCGAACGACGATTAGAAAAAAACCGGTGTTCCACAGGGGGATAAAGGCTCCAATGAGTAAGGCGGGCCATTGCTCAAGTTGATAATATGCTTTGGCTAACTGAAAAGTTGCAAAACCGATCCAAATTGAGGTTGTGATCTGCCCGATGCCAATGACCGGATTATATTGTGGCGAAGAAGAGAAGCGGATGAGAGGGATTGGAAAAATAAAATGGAGATAATTTATTAAGATTGTGGCCAATGTTATGGCCAAAATTACCCCAAAAGCATTTAAAGTTGATCGAAATAGTCCGCGAGCTTCAAGCATATATGCAAGCCCGTGCACAATCCCCGCAAATAAAACCCATCTTAGAAAAATAGTCACAATTTCCGTCAAGATAAACGGACCGATATTTAAAAGATACCACGTGGGCTCAACCAAACTGTAACTTAAGCTGGGGAGTTGCCCCGCCTGCCAATAGATCCATGGAATATCAAATAAGCCCCGTAGAAAACCAACAGCAAGCAAAAATTTAACAAACTGAAAAATGGGGGGCGATTGATGTTGTATGAGATTAATTGTTTTTTTCGGTTTGATAATAAGCTGAATAAAAAACTTTGTTAGCTCGATCATTTAAGGTGTTGCCTTTGAAGATGAAGTAGAAGAGGATGGGGTTTTAGAGACTGTTTGGTAAGGTGGAAAGTTTTGTGGAAGGTATCGCCACTGGCAGCCTGTTTTTAAAACATAAAATATGCCGTCCAATATGCGTCTAAATAAGACACAATTTAATCGCCTGTGATCACAGAGCGTGAGTCATCACTTCGGCCTATCTCTAGTTGGATGAGTGGTCCATTTTTTCAGATACTTCTATGGCTTGAAATGAAGAAAAAACCTATTCATACACTACCTCTCCGGTAGAGTAAGTTACAAAGAAACTTACCGATGAGCTGACTTCAAACGATGTTATTCTACTGTCAGGAACAAATGTTTGAAAGACGAATGCAACCGCTTCTCCATTACTTAGTGTTATCGGCACGGGAGGTGGATGGTGAGGCTGAGAAGGGAAGTTGCCTGTCGTTACAATTGAAAAGCTTGGATTAAAGACTTCGCTGCAACTTTGATTTTCAAAATAAATTGTAGTGGCAAAGAAGCCCCAGCCACAACAGTTGAAGGTACATCTGTATTTAATAGAAAATTATGTGTAGTGCAATGAGGTTTATTTACTAATGGTAAGTACAAATCAGTATTAAACTTATTGCTAGCATATAAATTATTATTGCTACTTAAAAACAAATAAATTGTCGAGCTTATACTAATCAAAATTACAAACGTGACAACCAAAGCTTTGTCTTTCATCATTTATTCTCCTCAACAATATTATCTCAATCGTTTAGATATCTGTAACAAAGTCCCACCAATTACTTCTTGTTTCACCATGTCTATCACGACTATCGTTCCCATTACCTGGAATTCGTTGTAACCACCAAGTTAAGTATCGTTTTTGAGAGCATACAACATCGCCAATGGGACACTGGTCAGGCTCATTGTTTTGACATCCTTTCCAAGTTGCACAGCTTATATCTTCCGTAGGTGGATTTTCACCCCAGTACCAAGTGTTGCAAATACTTGGTGCTGAATTGTCAAACCAATATTTGTATTCGGTTGCCCGTTCAGCCCTTGTATGATTTGGTCCCATCTAATTTTGTAGGATTTCTCGCCCTTCTAGGGTGGATCGGTTGATGCCATCCACCCCAAACGGCTGTTTATTCACCCAAATTTCCTACATGACCAAAACCATACTCCCCTAAATGGTCGATTGAATTTTGCTCTTCGCTGTTGGATTATGTAACATGAGTAGCATGAATAGAAGTTCTTTCCGTGAGCAACCGCTCCTCTCAATCCCTCAGATCATTATCTTTTTACTCGTCATTGGTATTTTTTACTTCACAGTTACGATCAATCGACGGAATCAAAATGGCGAGTTAATGCTTGAAGAGAGACAAATTGTAGAAGCCCAAGTAGAACTTGAAAGCACCCGGCAAATAGAGCTGATTGTTACTCTGGAATATCGTACCAGCGACGCCAGTGTGGAAGATTTCGCACGTAATGAAGGTGGATTGCTACAGAATGGGGAAGTTCGGGTAAAACCGGAACTGATCGAGGCCACCGCCGCCCCCACACCAGAACCCATCGTCACCCGTGATCCGATTTTAGACGCGCAGGCTTGGCAAGCGTGGTGGAAACTTCTTTCAGACTCCCCCCGCCCTACACGATAATCTACTTTATCTACCAACTGTATATCCGGTCTTCTATTAATGCTTTCATTGATTAATATTGTATTCATTGCGCTTATCTGCCTGCTAACAGGGGCGGTCGCTTGGGTCAGCAAGCAATATTTAGACACACAAAAGGAAGCCGATCGCTTAAAAGAAAAACTTCTGCGCCTTGCCAAAAAGAAAAAACAGCGCAGCATCAAACCGACACGTCCACCGTTCGAACAGGTTCTTGGGTTGATGCCGGGTGGCATCGTTATTAGCGATCGAGATGGAAAGTTAATTTGGTACAACGAAAAAGCGTCTGACATACTCGATTTAGCCCCCGACGAAATGACCCGCAATTCGATCATGTCTATTCTTTCACCGCTGCCCATGCTTATCTCTAACAGCATTGGTGAATCTGAAGTGGCACCGGCCGAATTTGACCTTAACGGCCGCCGTATTCAAGGCACAATGTTTGTGCTTTACGGTAAAGATGGGTTAGACCAAGGGAGCGTTGCCATCCTAAATGATGTGACAACCTGGCATGCGGCCCTACGCAGCAAGCAAAAACAGCTCGATGAAATCAATCACGAACTCCGTCAGCGCCTGACTTCGATGGGCAGCTTTACCGAAATGTTAGGGGAAACCCAAAAAGGTAAAGAGAGTGGCTGGCTACCCCGCTTGCATGAAACGGTTGGACGGGTCACAGAGTTAATCGATACGATCATGCAGATATCGGTTACTAAAAATGATGGGGCGAGTGCAGATTGTGTCCCGGTTGATGTCCCCCGAACAATCGCCGAAACATTAGAGTGGCTAAAACCGGAAATCGATGCGAGCCAAATCTATATCAAGCATCATGTCGATAAAACGATGGGGCCGATCATCGCCCAGCCGGTGCACATTCAAACGATCCTAAAAGAACTGCTCACCAATAGCATTCGCTTCAACCGGCCTGGGGGGATGATTCAAATTAAAGCTGCTGTTCAAAGAGATGAAGATTCTCGATCTGAGTTTTTGATACTCAACATTTCTGATGATGGTGAAGGGATCCCGGCCGAAGATCAACAGCGTATCTTCGATATTTTCTATCGGCCTAATGCGGTGGCCCAATCCCAGCATCGCAATATCGGCGTCGGGTTGGCCATTGTGCATGCGATTGTAGAAGGGTACAACGGCCGCATTTGGTTCAAAAGCCAAGAGGGAAAAGGAACCGCGTTTACGATCTTATTGCCGACCGGGCAAAGCTTCGAACCAGAAGAGAACGAGGCGGTTTCGGCCGATAAAAATGAAGATGAAGACGAGTTCGGTTGGATAGAAGAAACGGCCTATTAGGTACGCAAGTCCTAACTGTAAACATTTTTACACCTGATAAGAGCCCATATTGAGTTGTCAGCCCTACTGCCCTATGCTAATATCTCCGTTTAAGTTGACATATTGTTGGTGCAAAATCGTTTAAGTAGGCTTTTTCCTCTGGTTTTCCCCCCTCAGTCAACTTATCGGTACCCTCAATTCCGAAATAAAAGGTAGCTTAGATCGTTTTTATCAGTGTATCGATGAAAATTAAATCTGCTCTGCAAAATCAAACTGAATCCTGTTAACTTGTGATTCAGTTTTAACACAATAAAGATGGTATGAATAGACGAGTAGTTGGAATACTCCTTATATTATTGGTTATCGTGGCGGCTATATTGATTGGCGCCTTCTTCTTTTTAGGAGACGGCAGTAATCCGTTTGCACCTGCGCCTGAACCAACAGCTGTCAATACGCCTGTGCCTGTTGAAGCTGGTGAACCAACAGAGGTTCCAATTGTTACTGTTGCCCCCGACGAGCAAGTTGAATTTGTGGAGGTTGTCGTTTCAAACAACACCATCCCCCGTGGCTTTCAACTAACTGAAGCGGAAATCGAAACAGAGATCCGCCTAGTCGACCAAGTCTCACCCAACATGATCACAGATCCAAACGACGTGATTGGCAAATTTACCCGCAAAGGTATTTTCCAAGGTGAAACCCTCACGCTCGAATCTGTTGTAGATGATCTTCGCTCTGTGGGTCAAAACGACTACGGTCCATCGTCACTAATCCCATCCGGCTTTGTTGCGATGGCGGTCCCTTATACCCGAACCAACGGTGTAGGTGGCGCGATCGAAGCAGGAGACTCAGTTGATATCTTAATCAGCTTCCTACTTTCCCCCATCGATGAAGAGTTCCAAACAAAACTGCACAACAGTGCGATTTTGTATGTCAATGAAGAAATTGTGACCACTGATGATCAGGGGAACACAATCGTTGAAAACAATCGGGTCCCATTGCTTATCGAACCGCAAGGGCGCTATGAAGAGCTGGCGACTGGTGACTTAGCCAATGTGGCTCCATCGGAAGATTTAGCGCGTGGACAGCATGTGGCGTTTGTGATTCAAAATGCACGTGTGATCGAAGTCGGTCAATGGATTCCACCCGTTCCCCCACTATTGCCAACACCAACTCTATCACCTGAACAAGAGGAAGAGTTAGCGGAAACAGGGCAAAGTCCAGATGGGACAGTTTCACTTTCAGAGTTAGCCAATGAAGTGAACGACACAATCGCATCACTGAAAAACCCTCTAAATGCTGAAACCATTTTGGTCGCACTCCCGCCTCAACAGCAAGTATTTTTGAAATACGCAGTTGAAACCAATTCTTCTATCGACTTTGCTCTACGCAGTGAAGGGGATGGTCAACTCTACTCTGTTGATAACGTGAGCTTAGAATATGTTTTGGAACGCTTTAACATCGAAGTTCCCCCTAATTTTGCATATGTCGTTGATACCGATACAGACACCTTCGAGCCGATTGAATCGGCTGGCCCTGATGCAGCGGGAGGGTCTGATGGTCAATAAAATCAAAATGAACAAACATTTAGCGATCTTTCTGTTTTCTATCGCATTATTTTTCATGATTCCGGCCGACACTCTTTTTGCGGCCGATGGCCCAGCCGGAGTGAATCAAGACAACGATGATGGTGCTGATGACACAGAGTTTGTCGAAGTGGTTGTCGCCCGCGTGGCAATTCCCCTAGGTACACGGTTAGAAGCTGAATATCTAGATACGGAACTAAGACCGGTCAGTAATATCGCTGTCCGTGGTGGCTACTTTTTTGGCAGCCAAGGCGAAGTAGCTGGCAACATCGTCAAAACCGACATTGCTAAAGGACAAGCGATTTTGGCACCGATGCTCGCGTTAGATGCGGCTGACTTGCCAAATATCGGTTCAGACCTTGCCCTGCACGTCGACAACGGCCGCGTATCGATCGCAGTACCGGTTGACAGCCTTTCTGCAGCCTCGTTCGCGATGCGCCCCGGTGACCTCGTCGACGTACTCATGAGCTTTGGTCTAGTTGAGTTAGATCTTGAGTTTCAAACCCCATTACCAAATATCGCTCGACTAATCGATGAAGATGCGCTTGAAGCAGGTGAAAAATTCCTTTTCCCAGCAGTAAGCCAAGGGCGTTTAGAATTGGTGCCAGAGATTGACCGTGTCGTCGAAGTGGTGCCTCAAGGGGTAACTCTGACAAGCGAAGAAACCTCTATCGTTCGTCAAATCCCGCGCCGTACGTCTCAATTGACCATTCAACAAGCTGAAGTGCTGTGGTTGGGCAATTGGCACAATGCAGGACAAGGTGGCTGGGAAGGGCCCAACAACTACGATCTCATCGTTCAGCTAGCTGAATTGATTCAGTTGGAACAAGATATCGATCAACTTTCAACCGAAGATCAAGAAGCATTGCTATTGAGCTACGGTCTACAAGCCCAGACGTTACGCGATCAAATAGCCATCGCACGTAACCGGCTAGAGCAACTTTCGCCAGATATAATTTTGATCAGCTTGCCATTACAAGATGCATTGACGATGAAATGGGCTTTAGAAGAGCCTGGGATCGACATCGATTTTGTTTTGCGCTCGCAAGGTGATCAAGCTGTATTTGTAACCACGGCCGTGAGTTTGCCACAGTTGGTTGAACAAGCAGGTCTGGCGATTCCCGAACCAACCGAGTTTGGTCTGGAACCGCCATTACGCAGGTTAATCGGCCGCTAAAGCCACTCAATCAAAACAAATAGAAAGGGTCAGTGTAAAAAGCTGGCCCTTTTTTTATGCCTTAAAACTGATAATCTGATAAGGAAAACGACTATCAAAAAAAAGGCACTCTAAAATTATCCCTTATGACACGTCGAACAAAACTATTACTCACCGGTTGTCTAACCCCCTTACTGCTTATCTGTTTATGTGGGGTAGCCGTCTATTTACAGCCAGATTTGGTTTCCCCCATCATCAGCCGATTTTTACCCCCGACTGAAACTGAGCAAGTCCTTGAAGAGTTGTCTGAAAATGCACTTGAACCGGCCGTCGATTGGGAGGCGGTCGAAGAAGAAGCATTAGAAGTCCGCGAAGAGAGCGATGAAGGCGATAAAAGTTCTGAAGTGCCACAGCCGGTCATCGTTCAAAGTGACATCGTGCGGGTAAAGGTCCAGAACCAGACGGCCCAGATAGAGCCGGCCGCAATGGGCATTAGCCAAGCGGTTGAAATGATGGGAGACGACGGGCAACCCAGTTTTGTATTTGAATACGATGAAGCCAACCTCAATAGCTTTTTGCTACCCGCAATCGCACAGCAGATGCCACCTGAAATCGCAGCCCAGATTTCGTTGAATCAAATCGACCTCGTTCCCGGTGCAATCAGCATTGTTGGGGATTTTGACACCGGCTTGCTCGGTGTCCAGCCGCTTAATATCACTGTGGCGGTATCAAACGATAAGCGCTCTTTAGAAATTATCGGCGTTAATGTCGGTGGATTTGCATTAGAGGCGTTGGGGATTGCTCAGCTTGAAGAGGCGCTTAATCAGGCCGAGAGTGAGATCAACCGGTCATTGAACGGTGTGGCCGTTGTTTCTAGCAGCGGAGAAGAGCTGCCATTAAACGAACTATTTATCGGGGAAGGGATCATGCAGGCTGTGTTTAAGAATTAGAGGGCTGCGCTGGATCGTTATTCCTAAAGATTGGCACTTAGGCGATCGCCCAGCCCAATCCCATTAAAATCACAAACAAAACGGTCAGCAAAACGGTCTTCTTCATCATCGGGTCAAGCTGGGGACCTGCCAACTTTGCGATGCTTCGACCGTGCATGGCAAACAGCGGCAGCGTTAGCACAAACAGCCATTGCCAGCCGCTGCGATAGTCGATAAAGACAAATGCGATAGCAGCCAGCCACGCACCCACTAACAAAGCAAAATGATAGAGACGGGCCTTTTGTAGTCCCAGGCGAACGGGGATCGACCGTTTACCCGCCAACTGATCAGACTCGATGTCACGCATGTTGTTGACGTTTAAAACGGCAACGGCCAATAACCCACCGGCCGTTGCCGGTAGCAAAAGCAGCGGATCAAACATTTTAGCCTGTAGAAAATAGGTCCCCATTGTCGGTATCCATCCAAAAAACAGAAGCACAAACAGGTCACCCAGCCCCACATACCCATACGGATTGTCTGTGGCGGTATACGCGATAGCGGCCCAAATACCTGCGCCACCTAACCCGCAAAAAACTACAATCAGTAAAGCCTGTTGCACCCCAAACGCCACAAATAAAGCCGCAAGCCCAGCAGCAACCGCCAATACAGCGGTCAGCCCCATCGCCCGCTTCATTTCGCTCTGAGAAATTAGGCCGAGCTGAGTCATCCGCTTCGGGCCATCCCGCTGATCGCTATCAGCTCCGTTTTTGGTATCGCCATAATCGTTGGCAAAATTAGACAAGATCTGCATGAAGGTCATGCATAAGCCACTAAGCAAAACGATGAGCAGGCTAAAGCGATTGGCTCCGGCTGCTAAAAAGCCGCCGAGTGCGATGCTTGATAAGGCGAGCGGCAATGTCCGCGGCCGCGCCGCGATAATCCATGCCTGCCGTTTAGAGGGGATGTGTTCCGTTTGTTGCATGGGGTAATTTTAGCACCGGCCAAGCATAAACGGCCAAAGAATGACGCAGGTCATATCTGAATAAAACCAAAAGGGTTGATTTTACTTATACAAGCATCTCTCTTACGTTTTAATGTTTAAACTAAGTGGATGAAGACGCTACAAAATAAACAGGCCCCGCTACTCATCTATGATGCAGACTGTGGTTTTTGAGAAAAAATCGCGCGTCTCGTGCGGA
>JAHDEB010000041.1 GCA_020629055.1 Chloroflexota bacterium | reverse complement strand
TAGTTAATACATAAATTTTAATATGATTATATCTAATTGATTCTTTTTGGAAGGAGTGTCTATGGGGGGCCTGCCATTTCAAGGTAAGGATTTATATGGTGTCATAAAATCCAACACATTTTTAGTAGATAAATTTTGATGAACGGAAATGAGAATACCACAAACTCTCTCTCTCAGTATAGAGATTTTAACTTGACACGCTTCAAATTAAACGCCAGCCTTCTCAAAGTTTATTTTGCGACAATTTTATTAATTGGTCGTAGTGGATAACGGGCTTTGCATTGTCATCAAATCACTAATCATCGAAGTTACGCGGGAACCGATATGAACATTCAAGCATCAGATAATCAAACATACCCACCAGTTTCAAACAATTACCGGAAATCAGGAAAAAATATATTCGAAGGGCGCTTTCAAGCTCCAATTTCCGAAAGACGCGTCTTACTTATGTCAATTGACTTAAGTATTTTTATTATTGTTCTGATACTTTCAACAATGATTTGGAATTTCTTAGTTATCGATATTCCGTCAGACGCGAAAGATTTAAATAGTTTAGTGTTTGAAACACTAGCAAACTATTGGGAAGCTGGTCTTATCCTCGTTTTTATTTGGCATTTAATGGCCAAAATGTCAAATCTGTATGACATCCCAACATCTTATAATTGGCTTTTAACTGTATCACGCATTTTTATTGCGATGGTACCTATCTTATTATTAATCGTTGCCTCTTATTTCTTTTTCCCTAAAACTAAATTTAATGTGTTAAGAATTGGTGTGGCAGCACTCTTGCCGGTGTCTATGATACTCTGGAGAACACTTTACATTTGGCTTTCAAATCTTGTAGCGTGGAATCACTCGATGCTCGTTATAGGGGCTGGGCCTAAGGCCCAAGAAATTCAAGCTGCAATTGATCGTGTCCGGCCCCTAAAATATGAAATCATTGGCTTCGTTTCAGAGGACGAAGTAAGTCAGGTTTCAGTTGACAGTTCAAAAGTGTTGGGAACCCTAAATAATCTTGAAGGAATATTGAGCAAGCATTCAATAAACGAGATTGTCCTTGCCGGAGAAGAAAAGGTTGGCTCCTCGCTATTTAGTACACTGATCCGATCTCAGTCGCTAGGCATCCGCGTTTCTCAAATGGCTGAATTGTATGAAACAATTTATCAGCGCACCCCGACAAAATCAATTGATGAAGCCTGGGCACTAAACGCAATTCAAGGTCGACGTGTTTTCTCTCGAGGGCAGTTGATTTTTAAAAGACTCCTCGATCTGATATTAGTTGTGAGTTTTCTGCCCGTGATTATACTGATTGTTCCTGTTGCAATATTGGCTATAAAACTTACATCCGAGGGTCCAATATTTTATCGACAAACTCGCGTCGGTCGCGGAGGGGAGCATTTTGAAATACTCAAATTTAGAACGATGTTTATCGATTCGGAAAGCAATGGCCAAGCACGCTGGGCCAGTAAGGATGACCCACGCATAACAAGTGTAGGGCGGTTGCTTCGAAAGGCTCGAATAGATGAACTCCCGCAACTTTGGAATATACTTATTGGTGAAATGAGTTTTATCGGTCCGAGACCTGAAAGGCCCCAATTTGTAAAGCAATTGAGGGAAAGCGTAGATTTTTTTGATGTACGTTTAATGGTTAAACCAGGTCTGACAGGATGGGCGCAAATTAAATATGAATACGGGAATACTGTTGAAGATGCAATGATGAAGCTCCAATATGACTTTTATTACTTGCGTCACTGGTCGCTTCCTTTAGACTTTTACATTCTGGCCCGAACAATTGGAGTTGTGTTGAAATTAAAAGGCTTGTGATCAATCATCACGCCTTTTAGGTTTTCAAACCTAGTCAATTTTTTTAGCATGTTCTCATCACCATACCCGCAGATTCTTAAGAATGCAGAATTTAACATCAAAATCAAAAATCTAGATCGAATCCTGTTGATCAGTATTTTGCTTCTTGGTGGCTTTTTGCGTTTTTATCAACTGATGAATGAAGGGTTATCTTATGATGAGATCGTCATGATCAATTTGACGGAGACTACATTTGATCAGGTCTTGTATAATGCTTCTTGGGGACGCCCACCGACTCTTTTATTTTTCGGCTACATATGGATTAAACTTCTTGGGGCATCAACGTTTACGGTTCGGCTCCTTTCAGCGTTTTCAGGTTTACTTGCCATCGCGTGTACATATCGCTTGGGAAGAGAATTCTTTAGCAAAGAAGTTGGATTGGTAAGCTCATTTTTGATGAGCCTGTCTGTTTTCCACATTTTCTTTTCACAAGATTTCCGTTATTACGGCTTGCTAAGTTTTATAGTACCTCTGTGCGTACTGGCCTATTGGAACGCACTAAAATATAAATCTTGGCTTAGATTTGCTGTATTGAGCCTAGTCTCCATAATCGCTTTCTATACACACACTCACGCAGTATTTGTTCTTATCGCTTTGGGCTTACATTTTATAATTAATTGGTCGAAAAGATCACCTGAAGTTAAGTACAAATGGTTTACGAGTCAACTGTTGATATTGTTGGGGACTTACTTCGGTATTTCGATCATCGTGTCGGATTTGTTTGGGCCTACTTTGGATGGAACAAGTTTAAGTCCATTAGGCCATTTAGATGAAACACCTTCTTTCGCTCTTCCATTTTATACTGGATTAATAACCTATACATTTAAGGGCACGCGTCTCGTTGACCTTCTGATGCTGGTTCCATTTGCGGCAATTGCAATGGGGATTGTGACTTGCCTAATTAAACGATTTCAATTTGACCACTTTAGCTTTGTTCGTATAAATGATATCTATAAATTGATACGATTACCTATAGGTGAGACGAAGTCTACGGTTACCTTATTATTGCTTTGGTTGATATTGCCATTGTTCTTGCCCGTTCTATTGTCTTACATCGTCGGACCAATGTACTTGCCGCGGTACACAATTGGAGCCTTGCCTGCATTTTATTTAGTCGTCGGCGTTCTCATGGTTCGTATGAAAACGATTTTTCCACAAAGTGCTGTCATTTCTGCGTTTCTAATTCTTGTTGCCCCATCATTATTTCAGTTTTACCAAGCTGATGTTAAAGATCAGTGGCCAGAAATTGCAAATTATGTTGGTTCGCGAATGCAAGAGACCGATGGCATTATTTTTCTCTCAGTAAATAATGAGCAACCTGAGCAAGTTGAAAATGCTTTCAAATATTACTCACCAGTTTCTATCCAAACTTGTGAAGTGTCTAGCTTATACTTTAATGGATCAGAACAATTTGCTTCACAAATTGAAAACTGCCGCGAATCTTTTGATCGTTTGTGGGTTGTTATGAGGCCTACATCGGATAATCAAGTTGACTTTATTGAATTATTTACACAATTGAATTTGGATCAATCGTATACGCTGGTTGAGAGTCAAAGTTACTTGAACGTAGCCACGTATTTAATTGAGTAGATTGTCTTAGAAGTTTCAGGAGATTAGCTAAAGGGGATTATATTCTTAAGTGAAAGATTTTATTGAAGTAAAAAGATATATAGAAATTATTCTTCGACGATGGCCGGTTTTGGTTATTGCTATATTGCTCGGGTGGCTTGGGGCAACGTTATACACCAATAGCTTGCCTGTTATTTATGAAGCAAAAGCAGTACTAATTGTAGGGAACTCAATTGCAAGCAAGCCGGAACTGCGGGATATTCAAGTGGGGGAGAATCTTTTAGAGACATATGCGATCTTATCTAAAAGTCAAATTGTTTTGGAAAGCGCGATTTCTAAATTGGGATTAAGTGAAAGTGTACAAGATCTGCAGGGGATGATTAACGCTCAGCCGATAGATGATACACAACTTTTAGAGATCGCTGTTCGAGGAGAAGATTCAGAATCGATCGTAACAATTGCAAATCAAGTCGCAAACCAATTGGTTAAGAGTAGTAACTCAGGTGTTTTTGGTGATCTTGATGCTGAGCAATCAGAATTTATAGACCGAGAATTAAAAAATCTTCAAGTAAAAATTGAACAAGCATATCAGACGGTTGATGAGCTTCAGAATGAATACCTAGATGCAGAGATTAATAAACGAGAAGAAATAGATCGCCAATTGGATCTAATTTCGGGTCGATTGACTCAATGGGAAGATACATATGCTGATTTATTGGATTTTCAGCAATCAACTCAAGATAATTTTCTTGCAATTGTTGATTCTGCCGTTTTAAGCACCAACCCTGTTTCTCCTTTGCCGGTCTTAAATCTTATTGCTGGCATTGTAGGTGCCTTGGGGCTAGCCGTTGCAGGCCTATTTCTTTTTGAAAATTTTGATGATACCGTCCGAGCTGAGTCAGAAGTGTTTGTAGACAAAATCAGATTGCCATTTCTGGGATCGATTCAAAAACGACCCTTTGTACGCTCAGGGTTTTCTGGTTTGAATCTAAGTTCGGATGAGCTTGAAAGCTATCAGATGTTGCAGAGCTCTTTACTATTTAGTATTCAAGAAAGAGACTCCCGCTCCTTATTTTTGACTGGCGTTTTGCAAGAGGCAGGTGAGCTCTCTTTGGTCAACAGCTTAGGATTGACGATGTCTCAGTCCGGATATAAAACTTTGCTACTAGGTTTTGGAACGAACGGACATGGAATGAAGAAAACCTTGAATAGTTCAAAATTGCCTGAAAATGATATCCTACTCGAACTTGACAATTTTAATCTTGATATCCAGAATTCTAATTCTGGAGTGGATAATTTAGACTTGATTTCAATAGGTCGAGATCAAGGATTAAAGAGTCTGAGTGAATTTAAGAGGGCGATTACTCAAATTCTAGAGAAAGCGTTCAGCCATTACGATCTGGTTCTAATTTGCGGGCCTTCGATCGCTACATCTGCAGAAGGAATGATTGTTGCAAAATTAGTTGATGGGGTTGCATTAATTATTTCAGAAGGGATAACGAAAAAGTCTGTTCTTCATCAGACGGTAGATAATTTGAGAAAAGGAGACGTAAATTTAATAGGTGGAGTATTGGTTAAAGAATAATATACTTGCAGAGATAGCTTGGTCCATACAGCAGGTAGATGTAAGAGGATTTCTATTCAGAGGGAAAAAGAATGAGGAAAATGATTAAAATCTTGATTGTTGCACCACAACTGGTGTTTGAGCCAAGAGGAACACCTTTTAGTGTTCTTCAGCGATTACAAGCTTGTTCTTCCCTTGATTATGACGCTAATTTGGCAACGTATCATATCGGTCGATTAAGATTGAACTATCACCTTTGAAAATTTTATTAGATACTTTTCTGTTTTCAATGTGCTCATTTTGATCATTAAGAATGATTAGGATGTTATTCATTCTCAAGAGGAAGCTTAATTTTTTAGTGTATTTCTTGCACAGCTATTTGTTATTCCTCATTTATATGACATCCATTCTCGACTATCAAAGTAAATGGACAGTAGTAAATATGGAACTTTCCACATGTGAAGCATTTGAGAATCGAAAATTCAGCTATAGTCATGGACAACTTGATCAATTCAATGCAAAACCTTGATGACACTCAACTTTGCCATAAGTGCAACAACGTGATTTAAATTGTCTATACAGGAACCCTTGAGTCTTTCTAAGGGGAAGTGATAAATAAATGCAGGCTTGTAAATAGCAGATGTATTGAGCCTGATTTAAAGTTTTTCTGTTAGTGTGTATTGGACGAAATCAAATTTAGAACCATCGATATGATGACAATCCTTAAGAAATTAAAGATTTACGATCTAACCATAAATTTCGCGATAGCTTGTGTGAGCGTAAGTATTGTATGTATCTTATTTGAAATTAGTTTACGTATGTTTTCACCGCAAATCTTTGAAGTTCATCCACCATATATGTATCAAGCTGATCCCGAAGTAGGGTATGTCTTACGCCCAGATTTTTCTTCATCTATTAAACGGTCTGAATTTGATGTGCAATTCACAACAAATATAATGGGCACCCGGGGCTTGAACCCTGAATTGCTTGACCAAGAGGATACTTATTCTATTTTGGTACTGGGCGATTCGATGGCTTGGGGTTTTGGTGTTGCGGATAATGAAACCTTTAGTGTTCGTTTAAAACAGTCTATAAAAGAAGATTCAAATCAGCATGTTGAGGTGATTAATGGCGCGGTTCCGGGATATGGGACAGTGGATCAACTCAATTACCTACGAGCAAGCATTGATAAATTTCAACCAGATTTAGTTGTGGTCCAGTTTTTTTCCGTCAATGACTTTATTGAAAATCAGAGTCCTGCAAATGAGTGGGCCACTATTGATGAAATGGGAATGTTAGGGGCATTAGATGGATTCGATGTTCAGTTGGACGAGAATTTGCCGAGGATTGAATCATGGAAGCAGTTCGCTAAACAGAACAGTCATCTTGCAAAGCTGTGCTCTGACTCCCTAGGTTATTTGATAATTCGATCCGGTGAAAACTTTGCACCGTCAATGGCTGCTTTATGGGGAGAAGATTTTTCAGAAAATGAGGCGGCATTAACAATTGATTTGCTTAATCAGGTAGCTGAACTTGCTAACAAGCATAATGCAACCGTTATGTTTCTATATTCAACTGGCCAGGCTCAAGTGGTTCAAGACAGATATACACCAGCCGAGTCACGCCAAGTTGTGGCAATGGCAGCCCAAAAGTCGAATGTTGCTTGGGTAGACTTGTCCGAGCAAATGCAGGCTAAAGATGAAAAGTTAGGATTTTATTATCCTCAAGATGGCCATTGGACAAGCGCCGGGCACAGGGCTGTCGCTGAAATTGTCCAACCATATATTTTGCAACTTCTTGCAAATGAGTAGTTTCATGAAGACGGAAGTAACCTTCGAAGTAAATCGAACCAAGATCTCAAAAATATTTTTAATCGGTGCTGTGATACTTTCATTGCTGTATTTTATTTCAGTTATTTTTCGTCACTTTACCTCGCCCTTTTTATTTCGCGGTGTGTTTATCCGTCTTTTTCATCTTGGGCAAGAAAACAATATTCCGATTTGGTTTGCAATCTTTATTTTAACGGTTTCGTCAATTCTTTTAGGGATGATTTACTGGGTCAAGAAGCAAGAGGGAGATCTGTATCAACGATATTGGCTAATGCTTGCAATTATCTTTCTCGCCCTTTCCATTGACGAAGCTGCAAGCATCCATGAAGAATTTGGTTCGATTTTGGCGAATCGATTTCCAACAAGTGGGTACCTTTATTACATTTGGGTTGTGCCAGCACTTATTTTTGTTTTTTTATTTTGTCTTGTTTTTTCTAGATTTATTCTTCATTTGCCAAGACGAACAGCGATTTTATTTGTTATAAGTGGGGTTGTTTATGTAGGAGGTGCTGTTGGTTTTGAAATATTGGCAGCACCATGTGAAGACCAATGTGACACGTTTGGATTTTCAATATTAATTTTGTTTGAGGAGACATTAGAGATGCTAGGTATTGTGGCCTTTATTTATGCATTGCTTGATTATGTCGCCTCACTAAAATTTTCCTTGCGACTCGATTTTATTGAGTGATAAAAAGCGAAGTTTTTTATCACTCTACCATACACTAAAAATGATAAATTCACTTGACCATGATGAACACGATGCTTATGGCACTGAGCCAGCTGCGGCATGGCAGTTAAAAATGTTTAGCAAGTCGCTGAAAAAGCAGCTTAAATTCAATGCTTTGCTGCAAATGTTAGGGCCTGTAGATCATAAGAAATGCCTTTTGATTTCATGCGGTGATAATAATGGGGCATTAAATTGGCACTTCCGCAGATTCGGGGGGACGTGGGCTTGGGGAGATGTTGAGGGTGATAATATAAAAGAGATGGCGGCTTTCCTCGGTGATCCTGTGCATCATACCCCTGAAGAAGCGTTCCCATTTGAAGACGATCGATTCGACCGTATTGTTTGCATTGATGTTTTAGAGCATTTAGAAGACCCTGATGTATTTCTGGGGGAGCTACGTCGGGTCTTGAATCCAACCGGATTTACTGTGGTTACGGTTCCAAATGGCGACACTAAATTGGCAGCTAATAAGATTAAGAACCTAGTTGGCATGACACCAGAAAAGTATGGACACATTCGAGCAGGATATACAGTTAAAGAGCTGGAACAGACCTTAAGCCAAGGGGGGTTCAAGCCATTTGCTCAAGGGGGGTATTCGCGGTTCTTTACCGAGATGATGGAATTGATTATCAATTTTGCTTATGTTTTTGTGTTGGCGGGTAAAAACAAGCGGAATGTTGAACAAGATGGGAAAATTGCGCCGACTTCATCTGAAGAGATTAAAACTCATGATAAGGCTTTTAAAGCATACAGTTTGATCTATCCATTCATGAAGGTGTTTAGCCAGTTAGATCGATTACAATCTTCTAAATCGAATAATGCCGTTATCGTGTCCGCTCGGAAATAACTTGATGAGCAATTTTCTTAGGGTGACAAAAGACGAAGCCTATGCTGTGCCTGTACTTGCGTTGATTATGGCGTTTGCATTTGCGCTGAGATTGTTTGTCGTCTACCAAACACAAAGCTATTTAATAGAGTCAGACTTGATGTTTGGATATGAAATGGGGGAAATTGCCGCATCTTTAGCGAATGGTGAAGGCTTTCGTCATGAGGGTGTCCTTTCGGTTTGGATGCCCCCTGTATACCCTTTTATTTTGTCTTTGTTTTTTCGGGTGTTGGGTATCTTCAGCCAATTGAGTGCAGTAGGTGTTATTGTCTTCCAAGTATTGCTCAGTGTATGCAGTGCTGGGTTGGTATATCGTATCGGCCGAAAAATAACCACTTACCCACGAGCTTTGTTTGGCGGAGCTTTATGGTCCATTTACCCTCTTAGCTTGATTCAAGATACTCAGTTCATTTGGAGCGCTTCTTTAGAGCTGTTTGTCGTATGCTTGCTTTTACTAACTTTGCTGAACTGGGCGGAAAGTCTGGATCATCCTTTTGGAGGCATATTCTTTGGCTTGACATCTGGATTTGCGGCGCTTGTTAATCCGTATCTTGTCGCTACCCTTCCTATTGCAATTTTATATACACTTTTTCAGACACCTAATCAAAGATGGGTAAATTCTATATTCCCTTTTTTAATTATCTTTAGTGCGATGACCGCCCCATGGGTCATCCGGCATTATTTAATTTTTGATCGCTTCGTCCCAATTGAGGGGCGCTTCGGAATTAACTTGTGGCTAGGGAATGAACCCGGCGTTTCGCAGCAATCTGCAAGCAAAAACAAGTGGGATCGTTTAGAGGATCACTATTCTTCGGAGATAATTGATGACCTTTGGTCTTTGACTGAAGCTGATCGCAATATCTATCTCCGCAATGAAGCGCTGTATTTCATCCAAATGGATCCGGTTGCGTTTGTGTTGAATAGCTTCCGGCGTCTCGGCCTATTTTGGACTAACTCTATTCGATCAATGACTGTTGTTTCTGTTGGGATGTTTCTCTTTTCAATTATCGGCATCAGTCATAATTTTAAGGGATCTTTTCATACACGCCTGCTCACCGTCTTTTGTTTATTTTTCCCAATCGTCTATTTGGTTACAGTTGCCAACTTGTACCGATTTCGCTATCCGATCGAGGGTGTATTAATTGTGTTTGCAGGGATTGGGATTCTAGACGTGTATAACAAAGGTCTTAAATTGTTTCAAAGCCAAGAGCCGTTGACAAATTAAATCGTGTCAACCGAGGCAACTTTGGTCTTAAAAGAATTGCGATCTGCATCACAAAGAACGATAGATGAGATTTTGGAGATAGGAAAAGTTTAGTATGCATATATTGATAACAGGTGCAGGCGGTTTTATAGGTAGCCACCTCGTAGAAAGTCAGTTAGCTCGAGGGCACACAGTTTGTGCCTTGGATATATCTATTAACCGTATCGATCATTTGCAATCTGAAGATAGGCTTACTATTGTGCAAGGATCGATTACTGATCGATCCTTGCTGGCAAAGATTCTGGAAGGTGTTGACATTGTGTATCATTTAGCAAGCGCACATTTAGACGTAAGTTTGTCCGATGAGATTTACTATGAAGTTAATGTGAATGCGACACAGATGTTGCTTGAATTGGCTTTGGCTGAAGGGGTCAAAAGAGTCGTCCATTGCAGCTCCGTTGGCGTGATCGGCGATGTTGAAGATCCGCCGGCAGATGAAACAACGGTGTGCTCGCCTACAAACGTATATGAGCGGACCAAACTTGAAGGAGAAAAAGTCGCTGTAGATTTTGCGAGAAATAATCGATTACCGGTTGTCATTGTCCGGCCTGCATGGGTATATGGCCCAAGGTGCCCACGCACTGAAAAACTCATTCGAACAGTGGGTAAGGGTAGGTTTGTGATTTTTGGGAGGGCGGGTAATTGGCGGCACCCGATTTTCATCAAAGATATGGTTCATGGATTGGAGCAGGCGGCCGAATGTGAGGTCGTCGACGAGGACCCTGTCTATATTTTGGCGAGTGATCGACCCGTAAAGATTTCAGAACTATTAAATACGATTGCAATTGTACAGAGTGTTAACCCACCTTTTCTCAAATTTCCCATGTGGCTGGGTAAGCTTGGAGGCTATACGGTCCAATTCTTATTTGGATTAATTGGTAAGCATCCACCTTTTTCACGCCGAACAATCGACTTTTATCTAAAAAATAATGCATACAGAATTGATAAAGCCAAAGCTGGTTTAGGTTTTCATCCTCAATATGAACTTGAAGATGGAATGAGAGAGACCGTTGCTTATTTAACTGATGGAGCTCAATAAATGTGTGGCATTTGCGGCCTAGTTGACAATCAAGTTGATGAAAAAGAAGTCCAAGTGATGCTTGATGCAATTGTTCATCGGGGACCAGACGATTTTGGTATGCACTTAGATGATGGTGTTGGGATTGGAAATCGACGGCTCAGCGTGATTGATTTGGCGTTAGGCAAACAGCCCATTTCGAATGAAGATGAAAGCATTTGGATCGTATTTAACGGGGAAATTTACAACTATCAGCTCCTGAAGATTGACCTGGAAGCCAAAGGGCATCAATTTAAAACCAACTCAGATACTGAGACGATCGTTCACCTGTATGAGGAATATGGGGAAGACTGCGTTAGCTATCTGCGTGGTATGTTTGCATTGGCGATTTGGGACTCAAATGAACAAAAATTATTTTTAGCCAGAGATCACGCAGGTCAAAAGCCTTTATTCTACACGCAGGTGGATGGGGCTTTTTATTTTGGTTCAGAGATTAAAACGCTTCTGGCCCAATCAAACATCCCTCGTAATTTAAATATAGAGGCTTTGCACCATTACCTCAGCTTGAGATTTATCCCCCCTCCATTTACGATGTTTAAGGAAATTTTCAAGTTGCCACCTGCTTCAACTTTGGTTTGGCAAGATGGAGAAACGCGGATAAATCGTTACTGGCAGATGTCATTTGGGAATAAATTGCAACTTTCCCGGGACGAGGATTATCTTGAACTATTAAGAGAGAAATTACTTGAGGTTACAAAGCTTCACATGATTAGCGATGTTCCTGTTGGTGCATTTCTTAGCGGTGGGATGGACTCTAGCATTGTTGTTGCACTTATGTCTGAGTTGACAGGTGAAAAGATAAAGACTTTCGCTGTCGGGGTTGAGGAGCAGGATTTTGATGAGAGGCCTTACGCTAATTTGGTGGCTGAGCACTGTAGGACCGATCATATTGAAACCACAGTTAAGGCGAATTTGATTCGCAATATTCCCCAAATGATTCATCATCTTGATGAACCATCAGATCCAATTGCCGCCTGTCAGTATCATGCCGCCAAGCTTGCTTCGAAACATGTGAAGGTAGTGTTAGGGGGAGATGGCGGTGATGAACTCTTTGCTGGTTTTGATCGTTATGTGGGAATCGGCTATGTTAACTATTATGCGATGATCCCATACCTTTTGCGGAAAAAAGTCGCTGCGCCCATTTTAAACTCTGTTGGAGATAGTTTTCGATACAAGAGTGTGATTGCAAAAGCTCGCTGGGCACATCAGCTGGCCGAATTACCTGATGCAGCTGCTCGATATGCTCAGGCAACAGTGTTTTTTCGATTTAGTCATTCAGATAAAAAAGATCTGTTTCATCCTGGGCCTTGGGGGATGTTAAAGAATCAGTATTCTGCGGATATCATCATCGATTCGTTTAATCAAGCAGATTCAAGCAATAATATTGAGCGCATGTTGTTTGCTGATTACCATACCCGATTGCCCGAACATTCATTGATGTTGACCGATCGCATGACAATGGCGCATAGTCTTGAATTGCGCTCTCCACTCTTGGATCATGAATTGATAGAACTTTTGTCAAGGTTTCCTGTTGATCAAAAGATTCGCAGGGGAGAATTAAAATATGTGCTTAGGAAACTAGGGGGAGATTATCTGCCGGCCAGTATTAATCGCCGCCCCAAACAGGGATTTATGTTTCCTATCGCCTATTGGTTCAAAGAAACACTTCATCAATTTTTAAAAGACTTTTTATTAAGCGGCCGCCTAATTGAGGAAAATATTTTTCGGCCAGAAAAAATTGCGCTGTTAATCGATGAACACCGCGAAGGCAAAACGGACCATCATGTGCGCTTATGGATGATATTGAATACAGAAATTTGGTATCGATTGATGATTGATGATGTGCCAGTAGACGAATTGACAGCATTGCTAGATGATGCACTGCAAGGGCAAATGGTCTTGCAGTAATTCATATGTGTGCCGATTAAAGCCAGTACTTTTCTTTGCACGCTTTGCCGGTTTAATTATGATAGTTTTAGGGTTAATTGATAGCAAACCATCAGCCGCAGCCATCGTAAAGGATGGTGAGATTTTGGCGGCCGTTGCAGAAGAAAGGCTTTGTCGCATGAAAATGGCGGACGGGATGCCTAGACAAGCAATACGCGAGGTGCTGCAAATTTCTGGAGTGACCGCTGCACAAATTGATCTTGTTAGCGTTGCCCAAAATGTGAAAATGTTTTACCCAGAACCAAAACCATGGAAAGGATGGTTCGAAGACGGAGAGAAAACTTCATCTAAAAAATTATTCGATGCACTTGGAGATAAATTTGCCCCTTGGTTTGGCCAATATCCAATCGCATGGCGCACACACCATCGATTAAAAGGTTTTTTGGCTCGTAATCGACTTGATTTACTCCCAACACTGTTGAAGGAAGAATATGGGATTATTGCCCCGGTTCAGTTTTACGATCATCATCTGGCACATGCGGCTTCAGCTTTTTTTACAAGCGGCTATGCTGAATCACTCGTCATAACATTAGATGGTGGTGGGGACGGCCGATCAGGCAGTGTGTATTGGGGGGAAAATGGGTCATTGACTCAGCTTGCTTCTGTCAGCAGTTTTAACTCTCTCGGTAATTTTTACTCTTATATTACTGAATTGTGTGGCTTTAAAGCTGAAAAGCACGAGGGGAAAATAACCGGTCTGGCTGCAACAGGAGATCCGGTTTTTGCAGATATTTTTAGGTCTTTCATCGGATACGAACACCCCGGCAAAATCATGTACAAACAACCGATGTATATGCGCTCTGCCTTAGAAAAAATTACCGAAGCCTTGCCTGCTAGTTGGAAGAAAGAGGACATGGCCGCTTCAGTTCAGCTTGTGACAGAAGAAATCGGAACACAATTTGCGCAATATTGGTTAAAAAAGACTGGCGCCAAAAATATCGCTTTAGCGGGAGGCGTTTTTGGGAATGTACGCTTAAATCAGTGTATCTTCGAGCTCCCCCAGGTCGAGCAGATCTTTATTCATCCTGCGATGGACGATAGTGGGTTATCAGTTGGTGGGGCTTTGCTAGCCTTCGCTGAGCATTGTGATACGCCACCCTCTGCCTTGAGCCGAAGGTTGCCAAATGTTTATTTAGGCGGCCAATTCTCCGACGAGGATGTGGAAAGGGCCATGCTTGAAGCTCAATTGAAAGGTGTTCGTTTCAATGACGTTCAGGCGAACATCGCTCGTTTATTGGCCGATGGGCATGTTGTAGCAAGGGTGAACGAGAGAATGGAGTATGGGCCGCGGGCTTTAGGCAACCGAACGATTATGTATCAAACGACTGACCCAAGTGTTAACGACTGGTTAAATGAGAGGTTGAATCGAACAGAGTTTATGCCGTTTGCCCCGGCAACTCTGATCGATTTTGCTGAAGATTGTTATATTGGAATTAAAGGTGCATTGAACCCTGCACGATTTATGACGATTACGTTTACTTGCACGCCAGAGATGATTGCACAATCGCCAGGTGTTGTACACGTTGATAATACAGCACGGCCGCAAATTGTTGACGACGAGACTTCCCCTGATTTTTATAAAATCTTGCACGCTTACCATGCCTTGACCGGTATTCCTTCATTGATTAATACCAGCTTCAATATGCATGGCGAGCCGATCGTCTATACACCCGGTGATGCTCTTCGCTCATTTCAAGCAGGTCAGCTTGACTTTCTTGCAATTGGCGATTGGATCATTTCACATCCAACACGAACTGATTTAACAGAAAAGCTATACACAGAGACCAAAGAGTAATAAGCATATGCCATCACCAATCGCTCATATCGCCGCTGGGTTTGCTATATCTCGCATGTATCAAATCGCAAAACCTGAAGATCAAGATGGAATAGTAGAAGACGCACATCATCTTGATTTTGCAGCGACCGGAATAATAGTCTTTGCTTCTATGCTTCCAGATGCTGATGCGATTTTGGGCATTCTTTTCTCTGACTTTGGTGCCTATCATAATCAATTTACCCATAGTTTGTTCATGGGCTTGGTGAGTGCTGTAATATGTTCAACCCTGTTATGTCTACTTTCAGACAGAAAGTTCATGCAGACACTCACTATGATTTTGAGTGGTTATTGGATTCATGTGCTGCTCGATAGTATGACACCAGGGCGGGGGGTGATGCTGCTTTGGCCTTGGTCAAATAATCGTTTTCAAACTGGCTGGAAATTTTTTTACGGGGTGCATTGGTCCGAAGGATGGTTTAGTCTGCATCATTTGTTGACTCTTTTTACAGAGATAATTTTTGGCTTTTTCATCTTCTTCGCCATTCGTTTTATTGATTTCAGAATGAAGGGGAGGGGGTAATGCGCATTGGAATCATGCTGAGAGCTTATGATGAAAAAGGTGGAGTCGGTGTTTACACCAAAAATATTCTCGAAGAATTGTTAAAAATCGATCAGGAAAATCGATATTTTCTCTTCTATCGGTCAAAAGAAAATATCGGTAGTTATGCAGACAAGCTAAATGTTGAAGAACATGTGGTGTGTGGAAGCAATAAATTTATATGGGATCAAATTAAAATTCCTCAGGCATGTAAAAATTTTAAGATAGACGTGCTTTTCCATCCGAAATTCACCGCCCCCTTATTTGCGCCTTGTCCTGTTGTGATGACCGTTCATGGGGCGGATTGGTTTATGCCAGATCAATCTATTTACTACCCCGCGTATGACGTGGCATATATGCGGATGATAATGCCGCTTTATATCAAAAAATGCTCTAAGGTGATTTCCGTATCTGAACTAACAACGATAAATTTTAATCATGTTCTAGACCTTGATAAAAACAAAATAAAGACGATTTACTTTGCGCCTGCTAATCATTTTGGGAGGGTGCAAGACCAAAAAAAATTAGAGCAAGTACGGCGTAAATATAATCTTCCCCAAAAATTTTTACTTACTTTGACAAAAATTTCAGGGGACAAGCGCAAAAATTTAGGTCGTTTGCTGTCGGGGTATAAAAAATATTGGGAAGGCGTAGAGTCTCCCCTCAAATTGGTAATTGGGGGGAAAGATTGCCATCTATTAAAGAAAAAATATGATCTTGAGAATCACCCGGTGAGTGATTCTTTGGTATTTCCAGGTTGGCTTGACCAAAAAGATTTGCCCGCGATCTACACCTTGGCAACAGCTTATTTGTATCCATCTAACTTAGAAGCATTTCCGATTCCGATTACCGAAGCATTAAAGTGCGGAACACCTGTTTTAACATCAAATGTTAATGGACTGGAAGAAATTGCTGGAAATGCGGCATTGTTTGTTTCTCCGGATGATCCTAATGACATTGCCAGGGGGATTGAAGATATAGGGCATAACACTGAAATTCAACGAGAATTAATGCAATTGGGGATTGAAAGGTCTAAGGCGTTTAACTGGCAAAAATGTGCTGAAGAGACATTGTCAATTCTGACAAGTTCTGTTTAGGCGATAGCTTATTTATGAATGCTAGAGAATATTATCCTGAATCTTTATTCAGTATCGAACAGATACAGCGACCGGTCTTAAGACCGGTTTCAATTCTTATCCCGACTCTTGGTCGAGAGCTATTGGCAAGCACCCTTGAATTTATCCTTCTGGGGACCCATTGGCCCCATATAGTTCATATCGTTGACCAAGGCCATAAACAGGATGTGAAGCGTTATGTCGCACATGCTCAGAATCTGGGTTTGAACATTAACCATATCCTTTCAGAAAAAAAGGGGCGTGCGGCCGGATTAAATGAAGGGTTATCTCAAATTGATACTAAATTTGTAACCGTGACAGACGATGATTGCTTGGTTGATGAAAATTGGCTTTTTTTAATGATGAAAAGGCTTGAGGCTAATCCCGGGTCAATTATTACTGGACGAGTTGAAGCCGAAGAAGGAGAAGTAAGCTTGTCGACAATTACAGATTTAAGTGAAAGGGTTTATCACAAACCAATGTTGAAATCTGACCCGCTTTTTGGTGGGAATATGGGATTGTCGATGGAAATCGTTAATCGGATCGGCCCTTTTGACGAAAGTGACGCCTTGAGATCAGCAGAGGATAACGATTTTGGTTACCGTGCGCTAAAACTTGGCATACCAATTAGGTACTCACCCGAAGTAACTTTACTCCATCTTAGCTGGAGAGATGAAAGTCAAAGGACAAAGAGGTATCGCAGCTATGTTCTAAGTCAAGGTGGGTTTTATGGAAAATATATTCGTCAGGCGGACGGGTTTATGGTTTATAGAGCCATGAGAGATCAATTGCGTGGGCCAGTGCGTTGGGTTAAAGGGCGTTTCCAAGGCGATTTTGATGATGTTGCAAGCGGACGAGCTTTAACCTTATATCTCGTACGTGGAATCTTAAACGGTTTACGAGGTATATGATTTAGTGAATTCATCAAAATTATCAACAGTAGCCGGTAATGCGATCATGTGGAAAGGCATTCAACTTGTTGCGAAACGAGGCTTTTCGATCGCTCGCCTACTCATTCTAGCCAGGTTGTTGCTCCCTGGAGATTTTGGTGTTTTTTCAATTGCCTTACTCGTGGTTGAGACAATTTCGAGTTTGACTGATTTTGGCATTGTCCCAGCTCTGGTTCAAAAGGAAAACAATACCCCAGAAAGCTATGACAATGGCTGGACCATTAATTTTATTAGAGGTTTACTCGTTTGTTTGCTTACATTGATTTTTGCGCCAATCATTGCTGAGTTATTCAAAGCACCAGAAGCTATAAATATTATTCGATTTCTAGCCTTCAGACCTCTTTTAGACTCCTTGTCTTCAATCAAAATTGCTGAATTGACTCGAAAATTAGATTTTCGGTCACTCACATTTATTCAGGTTCCTGCAATTGCCTTGGAGACAATTATAGCGATTGTTTTTGCTACCTCGTTTGGGGTCTGGGCTTTAGTCTTGGGTGTATTAGTTTCTGCATTTGTTTGTGTTATAAGCTCATATATCTTTGCCCCTTATCGCCCCCAATTTGCACTCCAGCCTGAAGTGTTACGTCCATTAATTCAGTATGGACGGTGGGTGTTTTTGACAAAGGTAGTTGCATTAGCTGGAAGCAATGTTTTACAAATTGTGATTTCTCGCAAGATGGGTGTAGAAAGCTTGGGCTTGTATTATTTAGGAATGAAGTTGGCGTTTTTGCCGTATGAAGTTGCAACTGAAGTTGTTGGAGCGATTTCGTTTCCTCTTTATGCTCGAATTCAAAATGACTCGGAGCGAATTAAAGATGCATTTCAAACCGTTTTCGCTGCATTAATGGCTCTTTTAGCGCCAATGTACGGATTGTTAATATTTTTGGCCCCTCAAGTTGTTGCGTTTTTACTCGGTGATAAATGGGCAGGGACGGTTGAAATCATACAGATCCTGAGTTTTGCGGGGTTGTTTGGATTGTTTGCAGATTCAATTATTCCTTTGTTCCAAGGAATTGGACGCCCGTCAGTTGTCACCTTATTTGAATTGGTTCAATCGGTTGCAATTATTGGATTAATATGGTGGCTGGCCGAGCAGTATGGTTTATTTGGGGCCGCATTTGCTTGGCTACCAGCTATTCTTCTTTCACAAGCTTGCGGTATATATTTTATTTTCAAATTAATCCCAAATGCCTTTGAAGGGTTGGGGATTAAACTGTTTGCAATCTTGTTCTCTTCTTTTGTCGGAATTTTTGTGGCGTGGATTTTTGGCATGTACGTCATTAATGCACTTGGATTGATTTCTACTTTAGCTGTTGGAGCTGCACTTATCTACTTGTTGTTGCTAATTTTAGACCAAAAATTATCCTTGGGGCTGCTTGCAAGTTTGCTTGAGGTGTTTCCACAAGTTTTACCCTTGGTTAAACGGGTTGGAATATTAAAGTTAGGTGCCAATAACCAAATAAAATGAGGAAATGGAACGTCGGCCGGATAAGAAACGCTGTCTTTGATTGCGTAGGCGATCTGAACCTCTATCGAGGAAGAAAAATACCACGTGTTTTCATAAGGAAGGATTAAAATGAATTTAGTCATTAAAAGAGTTGGGCAGTTATTCCCAAAATCGGTACGCCGATTTATTCTGAAGCATACGCGTCGGCCGGCTGTTGGGAAGGTTCAGTATGGAGATCTGCGGCGCATGGCGCCCATTAGTAGAGATTGGGGTGGGGATCGGGGCAAACCGATTGATCGATACTACATCGAGACATTTCTTGCTCAGCAAGCGGTTGATATTAAAGGCATCGTTCTCGAAGTAGGGGATAGCACATATACTCATGCATTTGGCCGTCAAAATGTCTTGAAGAGTGAAGTTGTACATGCAGCCGAGGGCAACCCCCTCGCTGATTATGTTGCAGATTTTGCCGATGCGCCTCATCTGCCATCTAATCGATTTGATTGCATTATTTGCACCCAGACTCTTCATTTGCTGCCCAACATTGAAGACGGGATCGCAACATTGTACCGAATTCTTAAGCCAGGTGGAGTTTTGTTAGTTACTGTTCCCGGGATCAGTCAAATTTATCGAGATGAAGATGGGTTGTGGACCGATTTTTGGCGTTTTACTAGATATTCGGCCGACTGGCTATTTAAAAACAGGTTTCCTGAATCAGGCGTTGTTACTCGCTCATATGGCAATGTCTTAGCCGCCACATCATTTTTACAAGGGATTGCAACCGAAGAGCTTACCCAAGCCGAGTTGGATACCAGTGATGATTACTATCACATGCTCATCTCTGTCAGAGCTGAAAAGCCGACAGTTTCAATATAAATGAAGCTAGTTCGTTCACTTCAAACAGCCGGCCGATGGGCTTCTAGCCGAGTTAGAAAGCGGAGCGCCATTCTGCTTTACCATCGGATTGTGGAACTGGAAGATGACCCTTTTGACATGGCGGTCTCTCCTAAAAACTTTGAATCCCATCTTGCTACTATTTGTGAAAGATACCGGCCAGTTTCACTGTTGAATCTGGTTCGAGATCAACTACAGGGTGAAGTTCATCCGAGTTCAGTTGCACTTACTTTCGATGATGGATACGCAGATGTCGTGCGTTATGGCTTGCCTTTACTCGAAAAGTATCAAGTGCCAGCCACCATTTATATGATTTCTGATTGTTTGGGAGAGTCTCCTTGGTGGGACGAGTTGATTTTACACATATTAAAATGCCCAGTATTACCCCAAAATTTGAAATTTGATCTTGGATCTCAAGAGGTGAGTTTTTCAATTAAAGGCTTAACACGAAAAGAGATCCTCAAGCGCATCTATCCAGTTTTCCAAACCCTTTCACCCGGTGGGCATTCAGATGCGTTGGTTCAGTTAAGAGGGCAGGTTGAATGCTCTATAGATCTAAATGACCATCGTTTAATGGAAAAGCGGGAGATGATTGCATTGGCACAGCATCCGCTTATCACTTTAGGTGCCCATACGATGAATCATGTCCAATTAGCAACGTTACAAAATAAAGCGCAACATCGAGAGGTTGGAAGATCGATTGACAAAATTGGAGAGGCCGTTAATCAACAAATTGAGACATTTAGCTATCCTTTTGGGATTTCAGGTCGGGATTTTAACCAATGTTCGATTGAGGCTGTGCGGAAGAAGGGATTAAGTCACTCATTGGCGGCCGATATGAATGTCGTTACTGCAAAATCGGATCCCTTTCGATTACCTCGCTTATGGGTCTCGAATTTAGATGGCCCTCGTTTTGCACAACTGCTTAATCGTTGGCTTTAATAGATTCGTGGACGCTCCGCTGCATAAATCAACGGTAACCAAATATTAGAATGACAGATCAAAATATCTTACCCAAACAATTAGATGACATGCCTACCATCGCAGTCATCATATTAACTTTGAATCAGTTGGAAAAAACGGTTCGCTGCTTGGAAAGCTTTGCTTTAATCAACCCACGACCAGCTGTAAAAATACTTCTGTGGGATAATGGATCTAAAGATAAAACCTCAAAGGTTATTCAAGAGCGCTTTCCACAAGTTGCCGTTAATTATTCTCCCGATAATCTAGGGGTTGCTGGGGGAAGAAACAAAGCGTCGGCACAAGCGCTTGAACTATTTAATCCAGACTTCCTGTTTTTTATCGATAATGATATGACAATTGAGCCAGATACATTGTCGTACCTGCTTGCACCCTTTTCAGAGCCTAAAATGGCCCAAACTACCGGGAAGATATTAGATATGTTTGAGCCAGATCGAATTTATGGTGCAGGTGGGTGTCAAGTTCGGTTTTGGTTAGGGGATACCAATCACATCGGGTTTGGGGAAAAGGATTTGGGGCAATATGATCAAGCAAAATCGTGCCTCCCGAGCGGTGGGTGCATGCTGATTCGAGCTGATATTTTCAAGCAATTTGATGGTTTTGATGAGACTTTTAATCCATATGGACCAGAAGATCTTGATTTGGGAATGCGTATAAAGAGGGCTGGATACAAAAGTTGGTATGTACCGGAGGCCGTAGTTTATCACGAGCCGCACCCCGGCCGAACATTTGGTGGGGGAGGGTATAGTCAAGCCTATGCTGATAATAGGGCTAAACAATGGTTCCGATTTATGAAGCGCCATGCCCCGCTGTATGGAAAAATCGGTTTTTACTGCTTGGGAGCTCCATATTTACTGATAAATATTATTAAACGAGAAATTAGCCGGAATAATTTAGTCCCTGCAATGAAAGGGCTTTGGAACGGATTTAGAAATGAAATCCTGTCTTCCTGACAACGTAGAGAATGTATTCATCATCAGAGGTACGATATGAACAAGAAAAAAGCACTGATTACCGGTGGATGCGGTTTTATTGGTTCACATTTGGCGCAAGGGCTTATCATGGCTGGCCATGACGTTGTGGTTTTAGACGATTTTTCTTCGGGGAGACGTGAAAACTTGAACGGCTTGCAAGTTGAAATTGTAGAAGGAAGCATTTGCGATTTTCAAACACTGTATGATGCAGCTAAAGACTGTGAAATGATTTTTCATCAGGCAGCTTTAGTAAGCGTGCCGCTTTCAGTAGAAGACCCAGTGAGGAACCATCAGATCAATGTCGATGGTACGTTTAATGTATTTGAGGTTGCCCGTTTAAGAGGGATACAGCGAGTTGTCTACGCCTCTTCGGCCGCAGTTTATGGCGACAACCCAAGCTTGCCCTGCAAGCTTGACGCTCCTCTACAGCCGATTTCTCCATATGCGGCAGCGAAAATGATGAGCGAAGTTTTTGCCCAAACATACAACCGAACCTATGGAACAGAGTTTATCGGACTGCGGTACTTCAACGTTTATGGGCCACGTCAAGACCCGTCCTCTCCTTATTCGGGATTTTTGTCTATTTGCTGTAATCGTATCTTGTCTGGCAAAGAAGTTACTATTTTTGGGGATGGTATGCAGACACGAGATTTTGTCTATGTTTCAGATGTGGTTCAGGCGAACCTTGCTGCGAGCCAAATGGAATTTAATAAAGAAAATTCGGTCTTCAACGTCGCCTCTGGTTCTTCTATCACCCTGAACTATGTCATGGACACATTTGCTAAGATTGTTGATCAAAACGTCGCTGTTCAGCACGGCCCAGCTCGAGCTGGAGATATTCGCTATTCTGAGGCAGATATTATTAATAGTGTTGAGATTTTAGGTTTCAATCCTGAATTTGCCTTTAAAGATGGGTTGAAGGGTACGTTTGATTGGTACAAAAGCCGTATTCGCGACTGATTAATGAAAATCTGGCTTCCGAAGGCGCTCACTAATCGCTCGAATATGCTTCGGCCCTGTTCGGCAACAGCCGCCAATTAATGCCGCACCCATCCTGCGCCATTCACGCACAGCGGTCCCAAATTCTTCAGGGTGGGTTGTTCCCGTCCAGCAATGGTCTGCACTGTTCCACTCTTCTCCAGAGTTAGGATAAGCGATGATGGGTAACTCAGACAGCGTTTGAAGCTGTTCAATAACAGTTGGTAGATGTTTTGGATTAGAGCAATTAATTCCAACCGAAATAAAATTCGCGTAGTCAAATAAATACAAAGGAAAATCCATCAACTTTGTTCCATCAGAAATAGAAAATTGATCACTAAACGTAAAAGATAGCGCGGCCCGCAACTTAGGTTCATCCTGCGCCAGTTGCCGATAAGCCAATGCCTCGCTTAAAGAGGGGACTGTTTCACACATCAAAAAGTCTGCCTCAGTATTTGCCAACAATTTCCATCGCGGCCGATGAAAATCAACCAGCTCCGCTGTTGTTAGCCCATAATCTCCTGTGTACTCAGACCCGTCAGCTAAAAATGCGCCATACGGCCCGACGCTCGCAGCAACCAGCGGCCGGCTCCGCCCTTTGCGATTAGCCTCGACCTCCCAAAACGAATCACGCGCCTCAATTGCGAGCCGGACGGCCAATCGCATTAACTCTGCTGCTTCGTCATGAGACAATCCCCGCGACATCAATCCTTGAAACGTCGTCTGGTAGGTGGCTGTAATGATGCAATCGGCTCCAGACACCAGGTAGTCATAGTGCAACTGCTTAATCGCATCCGGGTCTTCTAGCAAGATTTTTCCAGACCACAGTGGATCGTTGAGATCAAATCCCCTGGCTTCTAGCTCTGTTGCTAGGCCGCCGTCTAAGATCAGGGTTCGGCCGCCCTCTAAAAATGGTTGTAACAGTGGGTCAATTTTCATGTCAATTTTTTTAGGTAATTCCAATCGGCTGAGAATGCTGTTGAGGGAATAGAATGTTCATTAAGACGGCCGCTTCAGCATTTCCATAACAGTCCACATGGATATGATTAATTTCACTAAAAGACTTATGACCACAAATGAGCTGAATAAATTCCGGCCGGGTAAAAAGCGTGTCACCGTCCTGTACCGATTTGGCCTGATACGGCTCGATATTGATGATCTTCCCCTTTTCAAACTGAATAGCGAAGTGCTCACGGTAAAGGTTGACTTTGTGGATGCCGGTGTGCCCCATCATGACGCTGCTTGCCAAGCGTCGCTCTAAAACCGGCCGAACGTGCATCAAAAACGCCGGAATATCTGGAATACGAATATACCAAGCGTATGATTTTCCTTTCTTCCCCAATTGAGGCCCCAAAGCGGTATACGCATCATGTTGCTGACCCAAATAAAAGATTAGCCGCTTTGTTGTTTCAGGTCCGTTTTTGATCGCATGTTTTTGTTTAATCAATACATCAAATTGCCGGTGAAACGCTCTACCAATAAATAGGCAGAGTGGCCGCATCGCTTGCCCTGAGTCACACCCAATTTCAGAGATCGCTATGCCAGAGGGCCAAAATGCGAACCCGACGTAGCCAACCGACTGACCGTTTCGGTCTGTAATCAACCTATAGAGCTTTTCATAGATCGAAGCTGCTGACTTACCTTCTAATTCGAAGCGCCAAATCGCCTCATCTCGTTCGGTGCTAATTAGTGAATCTTTGCAATGGTTTGCATAAAAGCGGCCTAGATCAGGAATATCATCGAGCTTGGCAGGCCGCCACTCAAATTTTTCGTCCTTTTCCTCTATTTTGGCTAAATTTCCAGGCCGTCCCCAGTCATAGGCCGCTCCTCCTCCCAAATCTAAGGCATGGCTATACCCAAATTGCCGGTAATACCAAGGGATTCCTGTGATAACCTGCATTAAATCCCCATTTTTCTCAGATATCGCATGCAGGGCTTTAAATTGTTCGCGCACCAGCCCCTTTTTGCGCCATTTCTCGTCTGTACCAACCAATTCCGGCCGGCCAACCTGAATGGGCACGCCATCATAGTGCCATATTTGCGGAATGTTACAGGTCGAAGAGACAATTTCCCCATCTTCAGTTTCTACAACTAAAAAATCATCATACGACGTAGTTGGGTGCCTTCCGTCCATCAGATCAATGGTCCAAGCAGCCAGCCTCCCTTCTTCACCAGACTCCGCATGTACCCTGTCATTAAAGGCCGCAATCTTTTCTGTATCGTCTGCTGTTGCTTTTCGCAGAATAATTCCATTTTGTAATTCAGATTTCATAGTCCATAATTGTGTCTAATATCAAAATTGGCCGATGCTTAATTTTGTATTAGTTCCCTCTGGAACATAAACTATTTCGCGTAATTTTACGTAAAGTGGTGCAATCATTGAAGATAGGTAATTGTTCAGCAGTTTGGTCCAGTTTGACAAAAGGATCTGTGCTCTGCGGAAAGCTAAGCTAATAACTGGGCCAATCTGGCGAAAATAGTTAGGGTGCTGAATAATTACGAAAATAGACAAATGTGACGACACTAAGGGTTGCGCATTCATTAAAACATTTATGTTAGGAGGATTATATCCTTATGTTTGGTAATTTTGGACCTTATTTATTATTCGTTGTTCCCCCTCTACTACTCGGTATGTGGGCACAATGGCGTGTAAAACGAAATTTTGAAAAATATTCAAAGGTAGGCACTGCGGCCGGTATGAGCGGAGCACAAGTTGCTCGCCGTATGCTAGATGCAGAAGGGCTCTATGATGTAAAAGTAGAGCGTGTTGCGGGTAATTTAACCGACCATTATGACCCACGTGGCAAGGTATTGCGCTTGAGTGAGGCGACACACGATTCAGTCAGTGTGGCTGCAGCCGGCATCGCGGCCCATGAAATGGGGCACGCATTGCAAGATGCGAAAGGATACGGTCCGCTCGTATTACGCAGCACGCTTGTACCAACGGTTAACATCGGGCAACGATGGGGCACCTGGATGTTCATGGGTGGTTTATTGCTGACCAGCTTCCTAGGTAGCCAACTGGGCATTTATATCGCAGTTGCAGGCTTGGCCTTGTACACACTCGTTGCTGTATTCGCCCTTGTAACGCTTCCTGTCGAATTTGATGCGACCCGTCGGGCAAAAGCTCTGCTAACCGAGCATGGTATTCTGTTTAAAGACGAAATGGATGGCGTGCATGCGGTATTAAACGCGGCCGCTCTGACCTATGTCGCTTCTGCGATTCAAGCGATTATGCAAGTGGCTTACTGGGCATTCATTTTGTTCGGCCGACGCCGTTAAAACCAACACAGTTTACTCTGTAAAAGTGCGGGGTTAGGATAATTATCTTAACCCCGCTTTTTGTTTTCTCAGGATCCCCCTAAAAAACATTAAAATAAGACGGGATCCATTTGCCTACTATTACCGTGTCATTGATAATACGGGCTCTGCAATCAATCCAATCAATAGGAATCAAAAATGAAAAAATCGATACTCATAATTGTAATTACGCTTTTACTCGCGTTCTTTACAGCTGCTTCGTTTGCCTCTAACGTGCAAAAAGACAGTGGAATCCAAGATACCGGAATTGTCCCAAGTCAGGATGACGAAGGAGAAGGAGAGGATGAGGAAACCGACACCGAAACGGAGGAAGCTCCTGAGCAGGATGAAGATGGTGAAGAAGAGGAGGAAGAGCCTCGCCAGAACCAAGACTTAATTCTAAATGCAGAAGAAGGCGGCCTCGTTGGCATTAGTGGTCTCGTCACTTATACCAATCCTTTCTTTGGTGAAGGAACGGTACAGCCGTTGGTTATTTTAGAGGATCAAACCGGCTTTGTAGACCGCAACACCGTCTATATCTTCCCACTCGAGTCCCAAGTATTGGGTCAAATTACATCCGATTTCAAAACGTCTCCATTTTCCTACAGCATGGTTTTACCTATTGAACCACGTGGTGGAGAGCGAGATGTTGACAATGACGGCATCGATGAACTTGGGGTTCAAATTTATGCTCCCGCTTATTGGGACAACACATACGGTGGCCCGTTCCTAGAAGAGCGCGATATGGGAGGTGGCGGTTGGTCAACCGCATATGCTTCAACTGTCACCAGTGGCGAGTTGGACATGCAGCGTGAAGTGATTGGCGGCAAGATGGTTATCTATGCGCCTGATGATGATCAGAGTTTCCCGATTAACTTTGGTGAAGATGGTTTGTTGTTTACAGACGATGACCAAGAAATGGTTGATCTTCCGGCCGGGTGGACCACCGTCGACCTAGATACAGAACCATTTACATTTGACCGTGCTCGCAACCAGTTTATCCCATTGCTAGAACCCGAAGGTGCTGCTTTGATCGATTATTCAGAGCTTTCTTACACCGAGGCGTTTGATTCCTTGGTAGAAGAGTTACGGGAAAGTTATGCATTTTCAGACATTAAAAATCTTGATTGGGATGCTTTAAAAGAAGAGTACATGCCTCTATTTGAAGAAGCTGAAGAAAATGAATCAGCGCTTGATTATCGCCGAGCGCTACGCGCGTTTTTGTGGGAGATTCCTGATGGCCATGTAAACGGTGGTTTTGTTCAAAGCGACTTTGTAGAAGCGATCAGTGGGGGCATCGGTATGGGTATCCGCGATGTGGACGATGGACGTGTCATCGTTAACTACTTGCTACCCGCCGGACCTGCGGCCGACGCTGATATTTTGTTGGGTGCTGAGATTGTTTCAATCGATGGTGTAACAACGACTAATTATGTTGATGATGCGGTCGCTTGGTCAGCTCCATTTAGCACCAGCCATGTCGAGCGCTTGCAAAAACTACGTTACGCCACACGCTATCCGGCCAATGCTGAAGTTCTGATTGAATATATCAATCCAGGCGAGACTGATGTTTTGAGCAAAACGTTATCAACGGTTAACGAGTTTGATAGCTTCTCACAATCATCATTCTTTACCGGCCGCACCGGCCTCGAACTGCCAGTTGAATTTGATGTATTAGATGAAGGGATCGGATACGTTGAGATTACCGGTTTCCTTGATAACCAACTGCTGACCATTCAATTATGGGAGCGGATGATTCAAGATCTAAACAACAACGGAATCGATACGCTCGTGATCGATATGCGTCAAAATGGTGGTGGCTTTGGCTTCTTGGCTGACATGATGGCCTCTTACTTCTTTGAAGAAGCATTGATTACCGGAAACTCCGAAGAATTTGATAAAGATTTAGGTGAATTTGTAACCAAGCCTGAAAATGCGCGTCACTTGATTTTGCCGCCAGATCGTTCACTGTTCTATGGTGGTGACATTGTGGTTCTTGTCGGGCCAGCTTGCGCCAGCGCTTGTGAATTCTTTAGCTACGATTTGACCCTGAATAACCGAGCTGTCATTGTGGGTCAATATCCATCGGCCGGCTTAGGTGGTGGGGTGAACGACCTACGCATGCCAGAAGGAGAATCTGTTCGGTATACGGTCGGCCGTGCTGTCGATGCGGATGGTGACATCCATATCGAAGGGATCGGTGTGGTGCCAAACATCGTTGTACCGGTCACCGAAGAGACGCTGTTTACCGATGATGACGTTGTTCTGCAAACGGCTATCGATTATTTGCAAGGGGACATCGACTTTGAATTCCCATCTGCAACCGAAGAAGTAGAAGAAGCTGGATCTGAAGAAGGTGAAAGCGATTCTGAATCTACCAGTGACGAGTCGGAAGAAGGAGAATCGTCTGAAGAAGAATCAGAAGAATCGACAGATGAAACCGCAACTGATGAAGAAGGTGAAGAAAATTCCGAAGAAGGCTCTGAGGATGAGAGCACCGATGAATCGACCGACGAGGCTAGTAGCGAGGAAGAGTCAGGTCAAGTAGGGCTTGATTTCACCGCAAGCCTAGCCACAGGAGACATTTATGACGCCGAAATCACCTCTGGTGAGTCAGACTTCTTCGAAGTATCGCTCAGCAAAGGGGATGTGGTTGATATTGTCGCCATTGCTGAGGATATGCTCTCGCTAGATCTGCAGATGGTCATTTATAGTCCAACGGGTGAAGAGTTGTTTAGCAACGACGATTTAGACCTCAAGAATTTCAACCCTGGCTTCCTTGGGGCACAAGTGCCAGAAGACTCAGTTATCGTTGTAGAAATTCGCGCATTTGATGAAGAGCAGTCAGGCCCTTATCAGTTTGTCATCATCCCTTCTGACTCAGTTCCAGAAGAAGATGAAGAGGAAGGCTCTGACGGTTAGCCATCAGCGCCCAAATTGAATATAATTTTGAAGCGGTCACGAGGTTCGTGGCCGCTTTTTATGTAACAACAATAGAGCTGTTGCTCGGCCGAGATCAATTGAGCAGCAGCTTATAACACACAAATATGTCAGACGAAGTTTCACCAGAGCAGATAAAAAAAGAAATCCAAAGCAGGCGAACGTTCGCCATTATTTCTCACCCGGACGCGGGAAAAACGACCCTAACAGAGAAATTACTGCTTTATGGTAACGCCATCCATATGGCGGGTAGTGTCCGCGCACGCCGCAATCAGAAGAACACGACCTCTGACTGGATGAAAATGGAGCGCGAACGTGGAATCTCGATTACATCGACTGTGATGCAGTTCCCATATGGGGACCACATCATTAATTTGCTAGATACGCCGGGCCATCAAGATTTCTCTGAAGATACGTATCGCACGTTAATGGCGGCCGACGCAGCTGTCATGGTCTTAGATGCTGCAAAAGGTGTTGAACCTCAAACGGTGAAGCTGTTTGAAGTCTGTAAGCAACGTGGTATCCCGGTTTTTACATTCATCAATAAAATGGACCGGCCGGCCTTAGATGCGATCGGACTGCTGGACCAAGTTGAAAATGTCTTGGGGATGCAGGCGGTCCCAATGAATTGGCCGATTGGAGACGGCGACAGCTTTATGGGAGTGTTCGACCGTAAAACTGAAAATGTTTATCTCTATGACCGTACCAGCCATAATCAATCGATTAGCCCAGAAACGATTACAACCATCGATGACCCACGAATCGAAGATAGACTCACCAGCTACCAGTTTGATGACCTACACACTAATATCGGCCTTTTAGACGAGCTGGCTCAATATGACTATGATGCATTGATGGCAGGGCAACAAACGGCCGTCTATTTCGGCTCTGCATTAACAAATTTTGGCGTACAGCTTTTTCTAGACGATTTTGTGCAGCTGGCCCCGGTTCCAGACGCTTATGAAAGCAATCAAGGAGAGATCGAGCCTGCTGAAGCCCCATTCTCTGGATTTGTTTTCAAGATTCAGGCGAATATGAACCCGAAGCATCGAGACAGCGTCGCTTACATGCGCATTTGCAGCGGCCGATTTACCCGTAATATGCAAGTTAACCACAGTCGCTCCGGCCGCATGCTAAAACTCTCCCGTCCATATGCCTTTTTTGCAGATGCACGTGAAGTGGTCGATGAAGCTTGGGCCGGTGACATTATCGGCTTGCCGGGAAATAAGTTGTACACCATCGGTGACACCCTGTCTGTTCAAAATGATTTGCGCTTTAATACGATTCCGCGATTTGCTCCAGAGCATTTCGCTCGCCTAATCAATATCGATATTTCGAAGCAAAAGAATTTCACCAAAGGGGTCACTCAATTAGAAACAGAAGGGGCGATGCAAGTTTTTTATGAGGCTGATGCATTCCGCCGCGACCCGATTTTGGCCGTCGTCGGTGTTTTACAATATGAAGTCGTCATTGCCCGCATCGAAGACGAGTATGGGGTGAAGACCCGTTTAGATCGCTTACCACATCAACTGGCACGCTGGATAGATGGACCAGAAGAAGAAGTTGAAGCTTTGCCATGGCGTTATGGCATGCTTCGCACCAAAGACGCGGATGGGCGTCTGGTCGCTTTATTTAGCTCTGCACACGAGCTCTCCTATTATTCTGAAAAATACCCAAACATTAATTTTAGGGATACGGTTTAAACACCCCTAAAATCATCTAATAAATAAAAACGGCCCAGCGAAATCGCTGGGCCGTTTTGCGTTAAATAATATTGTGCGGGACGTTATGCTGCTTCTGCAGGAGTATCAACTGAATCGTTTTTCTCCATAGAGATTTTGCATTTTGTCGCCAGTGCAACCACTGAGCCCACAACGGAAATGCCGAGAATCGGGGCGGTTAGTGGTGGGAATAGGGCTAATGCACCCATCGCGACCGGCAGGTTGACAACGGTATCACCCGCTTCGTTGCGGACAACAACGCGCCTCGTTGTGCCTTCTTTCCATAGGTTTTTGGCGAAACGTTTGACTTCGTTGCCTGCGTCACCTAGTTCTTCAGACCATGCACGGCCGGTTTCTTCAGCTGAGGACAAATCCTCTTCCAAAATTTCAATTACTTCTGCCGCTGTTTCTTTAGCTGCTGCTTTTTTCTTTGCCATAATATACTTACTCCAAATTAAACGGTGTTAGCTCGTTTCTGCCGCATCTCTGCGCGAAAATAAAAGATACACACCGTATCCAATTAATATCAAAGGCCACCAACGGCCAAATGTTTCAAAAACAAACAGTTCGAAGATAACACCCATTGATACACCGATAATCGAAAGAACGCGTATGACGCGTGCCCCATTTATGTGTATCGGATGTCCACTCTCAAAACGACGAGCATGCATCATTCCAGCCGTAAATGTGATCGGTAGGACAGTCCACAAATAGCTAAACGCTTCAGGATGCCCAATCAAATTTAAGACCGTAATCATCGCGCCTAGTGCCACAAGCATTGCGCCTGGGGCCGCTAAAAAAGACCAGTTGCTCGGTTCGGCCGACGTTGAATTGTTGGCCGGTGTCATGAGTAGAAGGCCGAAACCACTAACGAAAAGTAAAGGTGCGATCAATGGGAATATGCTAACCCCTGACACGGTAAGTGCTAATAGCACGACACCTGTCACAATTAATCGGACGGCTACTTTTGGGAGTGGGCTGGCTACAATAGGCTTCTTCTCTGTTTTAAAAACTGCTTCGTTCGTCATTCATCACCTCAAGGTTGTGTATGTTAGGGCGGTTTTTCACACATTAACCACCATAAGTAATCACACATAACCCTTTCGAACACTATGCTCTACGGGATGACTTTTATAAAGTTTCGCGATGATCTAAAAGAAAGTAGGCGATAATATTTTGCTAATGTAACTGAGGTCCCTAATCTGCGGCAGTGGATGTCGCTTTCCCTTGAATAACAATTTCAGGTTCAAAACCAAAGATATCACCGTCCCCGGAAAGCAAGACAGCGATAGGGCGGGTGGCTTCGAAGTGGCTAAACACAATAATCATAATAATGACGATCGGAACAGAGAGGATCATGCCGGTCACCCCCCAGATTGTGCCAAATATAGAGAGGGAGGCCAGAACGACAAACGGACTAATGTCCAAAGATCGGCCGGTTAGCATCGGCTCGATCACATACCCGACAAGGGTTTGAATGGCGAAAAGAAGAACGAGGAGCGCAATAAAGATCGTCCAATTGCCAAATTGGGCCATTGAAAACAAAACCGGGAATGTCACGGCGATAATCGATCCAACATAAGGCAAATAATTGAGCAAAAAGATCAATATCGCCCAAAAAAGCGCATTGTCTAGATCAAACAACCACATCACAAGCCATGAGGCGCTGCCGACAATTAGGCTAACCCATGTCTTGACGGCAACATATTTTTGCACCATGACAGAGATCGAATGGAGAACTTTTTTGACCGTCGCCCCTTGAACCGGATCGGTAAACATCTTATCCACTTTGCCAGCAAATGAATTTTGCTCGATCAGTAAAAAGATGACGTAAAACAGCACAATAAGCGCGTCTCCCGCAATACCGGCCGCCTGCGCCAAAAAGGTTGTAAGGAGCCCTTGAACATAATCTAACGCCAAAATAAGCAGCGAACCGATTTCATAGGCTGAATCTTGATTTAATGAATCTTCGGGTAATAAAGATAGGATATTTTCAGGCAATGAGTTCAGAAGGCGGTTGAGGTTACCCAAGATATTCTCACTGTCGGCGATAATTTCCTGAACGGTTGAAACCGACAGCTGCATTAAACTTAGAAACCCCTGAATAAACAGCAAGATTGTGAAAGTCATCGCAATGCTACGAGGGATTTTAAAACCAAAGATCGATAGGCGAGCCAATGAATTGGTGATTGCATTGATCAAAAAGCAAATAACAAAAGAAATGACAATCGGAATGATTACCTCTTTCCCATAAATCATGAGCAAGATGGTAACGATGCCGACAAATATCAAGCCGCCAAAGCTGATTAAGCGCTGGTAAGGCGCGTTATCTGGTTTCAGATTTTTCATTGCGCTAAATTCCGTCAATTATTTTAACACAATCAGTGCGGAGTAGACATAATAAAAAAGCCGAGTTTGATGATCAAACTCGGCCGGATATTTCTTGTGAGGCTCTTTACGTTTTTGAATCTAGGCGGATTGCTCTACTTCTTCAGCTTCTTCACGGGCTAAAAATGTAATTTCAAGCGTTCCGTCATTTAGCACACCGCCCCCCGTTTTTCGCTTTGCAAGAACGGATGGCAGAATCATTTCACGTTTAAAATTACCGATTGTGACAAACATTTCATCGCCACGCTTGCGTAATTTAACCGCGCCGCCGGTCACGAATGGGATCGGAATCCGCAATAAATAAGTTCCATCCTCTTGTTCTATGATTTCTTGGACCTTACCGTTGTAAAAGATTTCACAAGGATCATCTTCACCGAATGTGTCAGAAGCCATGCGAGACAGCGCTTCAATTCCAACGACCTCTTCTGCGTAATATGGTGCATACCGAATTGGCAATGGGGCGAAGTTATCATAAATTTGGCCCATATATTTTTGCTGGATGTCGTATTTCGTCTGATAAAACTCACCCTGAGCTTCATCTTTTGCCATGACTCGGTTAACGACAGCCATATCAACGGGATAATTAAATAATCCCAAATAGCCTAAGGCGCGTTCAGCCTCACGCATCACCATCTTTTCAGGGGTCAAAACCACACGATAGCTGCTGATCGCGGGGTCGCTCAACACGTCTCTCAATTCTTCGGTACTTTTTTGGAGTTTGTAAATCGCATCCAAAATTTGGGTAGGCCCTTGCAACAAGCGGCCGGCAAATGGCTTAATCGCCCGAATCGCCCCTTTTTCAAAGCGGGATAGATGGGACGCATACCATGAAAAAGTATCTGGCATGGTGAGTAGGCGGATCGTCTCGCCCGTTGGTGCCGCATCGATAATGATGCGATCAAAGTTTTTCTCTTTCGCTTGTTTGTTTATATGTAACAAGCAGACGATCTCGTCCATTCCGGGGAAAGCTGAAAGCTCATCTGCGACGACGCGGCTAATTCCTTTGCCTGCGATCACATTTGACGAGAATTCCTGCAATTGGTCCCAGTAGTTGTGCAAGTCAGCAACAGCGCTTATTTCTTGAGCCCATAAATTTTCGGCAACCTCTTTTGGCTGCGATCCTAGCTCAACATTTAATGAATCTGCCAAACTGTGCGCGATATCGGTACTTGCAACGAGTGTCTTGTACCCTAATTCGGCGCTACGCAAGGCGGTTGCGGCCGCTGTGGTTGTCTTACCTACTCCGCCTTTTCCTAAATATAGAATAAATCTCATAGTTCATTTCATCAGATCTGCAAAGGCAGAAATCTGCTCCATAACAATCTGTCATCACTTTAATCAATGGATTGCTCTACGGCAATTAGCGCCGATTGTTTCAAATTCTTTCAAAGGTTAGATTTTTACTCATCCTCCCGAATTTTGTTTTGCACGGTTTCGGGGTTTCTTAAGAAAAAATTACAAACGCAGGTTTTAAGTCCTAGAGGGTAAGTATCTAAATATCTTCGTTGTCAGTGTATAGGGAAATGGGAAAAAAGAAATAATAACATAACTAAAAAATAACATCGGAGAAAATGATGACGACAATCAATCATCCTAAAATAGCAAAACAAGACAAAACTTTCATTGAACGCAATTGGCAAAAAATAGTTGGCCTGACAATCTGGGCAGCTGTATTGGGAACTTATTTTTGGTATCAACGCTCAAATGATCTGACAGTTGAGCAAATGGCACAGCAGTTGGCAGAGCTATTAACATCTCGGTGGGGCATCGTGATTTTTATCACCGCCTATTTGGTTCGGCCGCTTATCTTTTTCTCTGCAACCGTCCTCACTATTTTGGCCGGGGCGATTTTTGGCCCTGTCCTAGGCGTTTTCTTAACCGTTATATCAGCAAATGCGGGCGCGATGATCGCCTACGGAATCGGCCGGTATTTTGGTGAAAGCATTATTGATGAAGAGCACGAAACAACGATGCTTCAAACCTACGGAAAGAGAATGCGAGAATCGAGCTTTTCAACCGTATTTATTATGCGCCTCATCTTTTTGCCCTATGATTTGGTGAACTATTTGGCCGGTTTTCTGAAAATAGACTGGAAAGCGTTTCTATTAGCCACGATTTTAGGATCTATTCCAGGAACCATCTCTTTCGCCCTATTTGGCAGCTCGATTGATATCAGCGAAGGGATTGGCAACGCAGAATTTAGCCCATGGGCATTCGGAAGTGCTATTGCCATCTTCCTTGTCAGCATTATCATTTCACGGATCGTAAAATCGTACGAAACCAAGTAAATCATATTTCGCACTCTATTGAAGACCAGTCAGGTTTTTATGAATAAGGGCTCTAAAATCCAGAGAGAAATGGAAACCTGACTGGTCTCTAGTTCGTAGCATGAGTAAGTAAGGTGGCGAGCCTACATGCAGTCTTTCACTTATTAGCCTTATCTGACGGTCATCTCTCAGACAGGTCTGAACCACATTAATCAAGCCAAAGCAGGAATTATTATGAGCATCGAAATCCTACCCGCGGATAATCCGTTTAATCAGAAACTTATCGATAACGTACAACCTAAAGACTGGGTAAACCCAACCCCCAACGGAAAATATAATTTGGTCGTTATCGGTGGTGGCTCTGCCGGACTTGTCGCTGCAAGTGGGGCAAGCAGCTTAGGAGCAAAAGTCGCAATTATTGAAAAAGGGCTTTTAGGAGGCGACTGCCTAAATTACGGCTGTGTTCCTTCTAAAGGACTTATTCGTGCGGCGAAAGCGGCCGCAGGTGTGGCTGATGCAGGTCGTTTTGGGATTAATGTGCCAGAAGGGGTTACTATCGACTTTAATACAGCGATGGGGCATGTACGCAAAGTTCGGTCTGATATCGCTCCTCATGATTCTGCACAAAGATATACAGACATGGGGGTTGATGTTTATTTCGGGGCGGCCGAATTTATTGGACCCAACAAGGTGCAGGTAGAGGGGCAAACTTTAGAATTTTCGAAAGCGATGATCGCGACAGGTTCCCATCCTGCCCATATCCCCATCCCCGGATTGGCGGAGACAGGGTATCTAAACAACGAATCTGTCTTTAATTTAACCGAGCAACCTAAAACGCTGGCCGTCATCGGTGCTGGCCCGATTGGCAGCGAACTGTCCCAAGCTTTCCAGAGATTAGGAACGCAGGTCATTTTAATCGATATGGCTGACCATATTTTGCCCCGTGAAGATGCAGATGCGGCCGAAATTATCCAAGAGCAGTTGATTAAAGAAGGGATTCAGTTGGTCTTAGGTGCCAGAACGCAAAATGTATCAGCTAAAAATGGCAGAAAATTGATCGAGTATGAGCAAAATGGCAAGAATGCATCGATCGAAGTTGACGAAATTTTACTAGCTGTTGGACGTCGGCCGAACGTTAAAGGGCTTGGGTTAGAAAATGCTGGGGTTGAGTACACAAAACGAGGTGTCAGTGTCAATGAGCAGCTACAAACAACCAATCCAAATATATTTGCGGCCGGAGATGTCGCGGTTAAATATCAATTTACCCATGTCGCCGGCCATTCTGGGGCGATTGTTGTGCAAAACGCGCTGTTTCCTTTTCCAAAGCGAAAATTTAGCGATCTAATCATTCCATGGGTTACTTATACTCAGCCAGAAGTGGCACATGTCGGGATGTATGCAACGGAAGCGGCCGAAGAGCATATCGAAATTGATACGTATTCGGCAAAAATGAAAGCGGTTGACCGTGCGGTAACCGATGGGGAAACTGACGGATTTATAAAAGTACACACCGCTAAAGGGAGCGGAAAGATTTTAGGGGCCACAATCGTAGGGGCTCATGCGGGCGAGTTGATCAACGAAATCACGATCGCCATGAAGCATAAGCTATCGTTAGGTGCATTGGCATCTGTCATTCATCCGTACCCAACTGAGGCTGAAATCATTAATAAAGTTGCGATCGAATACAATAAGACTCGCCTAACCCCGCGCATTAAGGGAATCATGAATTGGTGGATGAAACGAGGCCGTTAAGCGTTTTTTGGCTTGAAT
>JAHDEB010000281.1:1341-6682 GCA_020629055.1 Chloroflexota bacterium | reverse complement strand
CAGACGGGCTGTCAGCCCCATTTGCTGGGGTGCATAATTTCGCCCATGTTCAAGCGTTTGTAGACGATGTTGTTTTGGTCACCGAGGATGAAATCAAGCAGGCGCTACGGCTTATCTGGGACCGCACCAAACTAATGGCGGAACCGGCGGCCGCGGCCGCGATGGCGGGGTTGCTGACCAAAAAGGTGAACGTTCCGGCCGGGTCAAACGTCTGCGTCATTATGTGTGGCGGCAACGTTAATCTAGATGATGTAAACAGCTTGCTTTAACTGTAAGGTTAATTCTCTGCAAACTTGGTATGATTCCCAAATCAATTTTTACCCCGTCGTTCGGGGTCCTTTTCAAACTTCAAATGTAATCGTTCAGCCCCCAACTATATGCGCTATATTGGGCCAGTTTTTAGCTCTTCTTTTCGAAGAACACATATCCTTTTGTCAAACTGGACCAACCTGCTGAATAAATACATTCTCATTTAATCACTTATGTCTCAGCTATTTTCACCACTCAAAGTAAAAGATGTCACCTTTCGCAATCGGATCGGTGTCGCCCCGATGTGCCAATACAGCTCAAATGATGGGGTTGCAACCAATTGGCACATGGTCCATTTAGGATCACGTGCCGTGGGCGGTGCAGGTCTCATCATTGCCGAAGCAACCGCCGTTATGCCAAACGGTCGCATCACCCCAGGCTGTGCTGGCATTTGGAGCGATGCCCACACGGAAGCACTCATTCCGATTGTCCAGTTCCAAGCGGAACACGGTGCGGTTCCCGGTATTCAGCTGGCCCATGCGGGACGCAAAGGGAGTGCGGCCCGGCCGTGGGACGGTGGCGCCCATCTTTCAAACGAAGACGGTGGTTATGACATTATCGGCCCCTTTGATGAACCGTTTGACAGTGATGGGGTTCGTCTTTGGAAACAGCCCCGCATGATGACACAAGACGACATCGATGAAGTGCAAGATGCGTTTGTAGCGGCCGCAAAACGGTCTCTAGACGCAGGTTATAAACTGGTCGAAGTGCATGGTGCACACGGCTATTTGCTGCACAGCTTCTTTTCTCCGCTGGTCAACAAACGGTCCGACAAATATGGTGGTTCACTAGAAAACCGAGCCCGCATGATGTTAGAAACGGTTGAAAAAGTACGTGCCGTTTGGCCGGAAAACCTGCCTCTCGCCGTACGCCTTTCTGTGACCGACTGGGACGAAGATGGCTTAACGGTTGAAGATAATATTCAAATGGCGAAATGGTTAAAAGAACGCGGCGTTGACTTTGTCGATTGCAGCGCCGGGGGTGCAAGTCAATCTTCTCGCAGTTCAATTGGCAATCGCACGGCCGAGCAGATTGGCTTTGCTGGGCAAATCCGTGATGCGGCCGATGTGATGACGATGGCTGTCGGTACGATTACCGAAGCGCACCAAGCAGAACGGGTCATCGCCTCTGGGCAAGCGGAAATCGCCCTGCTCGCACGCCAAATGCTACGTGACCCGTATTGGCCCTTCCACGCCGCAAAAGCGTTGGGGGTTGAAACAAAACCGGTCATGTCAGTCCAAAACGGTTTTTTTGTAGGGTAAAAGAAACAAAACAAGAACATTGCCAGAAAGTCTGATGACATCTTTGGCACGATGGGGATCCAAGGAAGGCACACATGGATCGAGTACAACTGTTAGAAATGGTGCGGGAGCGGCAGCTGGGTGAAATCAACCGCCGGGACTTTTTAGTCAAAGGGGCTTCGCTTTTAGGCAGCAGTGCGGCCGCGCTGTCGCTTTTGTCAGCCTGTGCCTCAACAGATGGAAACATCGCATCCCCCGTGGTGAACGAAGCCGCGGCCCCGATCGAACCAGGGACAGAATCGGCCGATGGCCTGACGATGGGCGTCGTCAGCTATGACTACCAAGATGAACAAATCATGGGCTACTTGGCCTATCAGCCAAACCAAGACCCTCGACCGATTGTGATTGTGGTTCAGGAATGGTGGGGGCTCAACGAACACATCAAAGATTTGGCCCGGCGATATGCACAGGCCGGTTATGTTGCGTTGGCTCCCGATCTGTATCGTGGCGTGGTAACCACAGAACCCAACGAGGCCCGTAAAGAGGCGATCGCCCTCACTTCTCGGGATGCGGTCGGTGAAATAGCGGCCGCAATTGCGTATTTAAAAAGCCAGCCATACACGACAGACAAAGTCGGGATCACAGGTTTCTGCATGGGTGGCGCACTCGTCTATATGAGTGCGGCCAATCTCACAGAAATCAATGCAGGTGCCGCTTATTACGGTCGGCCGCTCGACGCAGCAGAAGCGGCCAAAGTTACCGCTCCCATCCACACCTTTTTAGGCACAGAAGATGGCATCTCGGCCGATGCGGTTGGTGCCATGCACAAGGTATTTGACGACAACGGTGTTCCAAACGTTTTTCAGCTGTACGAAGGGGCTCAGCACTCTTTCTTCAACGATACCCGGGCATCTTATCATCCAACAGCGGCTGAAGATGCTTGGGCAAAAACACTGGCATGGTTTAGTACTCACCTTCAATAAACTTCGATCTCGATCACCAGCCCGGGCGATCATTTATGAGCAATCTTTCAGTCAAGGTGTTAGCTCTGCCAATTGGGCCGATTCCCCCGTGCTCACAGCAAGCTTGGGCAACCGCAGTGTAAATGTGGTGCCGACATTTATTTGGCTTTCAACCGCCAGCTCTCCCCCCAACAATTCAGTCAGCCGCTTTGTAATAGAAAGCCCTAATCCGGTCCCTTTAAATGTAGATTTTGCGTTCCGTGCTTGGCTAAATGAATCAAACAATTGAGGCATCAGCTCACTGGGGATTCCAACACCCGTATCAGATATTTCAAACTGATATTGATCCCCGTCTATCACAGAAAACCTGAGATGGATTTCTCCGTTTTGGGTGAACTTAGCCGCATTGCTCAGCAGATTGATCAGTATCTGCCGCAGCTTTTGTCGATCAGTGGCGATTTTCTGATCAAATTCCTGACCCGATATCAAAATATTCCCATTCTGCTTTGCAATCGGATAAACCGTTGCATAGATTTCATTGATCAAGTCTAAGCCAGAGAATTGATTCACATAGATGTCCATCCCTTCCGCTTCGATTTTTGAAATATCTAAAATGTCATTGATCAAAGCAAGCAGGTATCTTCCAGACGTGTGGATGTGGGTCACATTTTCAAATACTTCAGAATCAATCCCAACCTCATCCTCTGCATCGATATCAATAATATCTTCGCTATACCCGATAATCGCATTGAGGGGGGTACGCAATTCGTGGGTCATTGTGGCAAAATATTTATTCTTGAGTCGATTTTGCTCTTCTGCCATCATTTTTGCATCGATTAAATTTTGACTATTGCCGATGCTGTTTTTAACCACGATATAAATGACAAAGCATGTGGCTAACAATATGCCGGCCGAGACGACCCCTGGGTTCCGAACCGCAATGGGGCCATGCCCCGCAGCATAGTATCCGATCGAATCTAGCCAAGACATAAACCCGATACTTAACAATGTAAAGCCCCCAAAAAGAAAGATGCATCTTAGCTGCATGAAGGTTAACACGAGCAAGAATATCGGGGCTAATGCCTGCATGGGCACACTGGACACCCCTTGGTTTAAAATCGCCGATACGATTGAGCTGACATAAGCAAAAGTAATCGCCAAACAGCAGGCGATTGTAAAATACCCTCGTTTCATAAAGATGAGTGATATGAAGGTAGCAATCGCAAGAGCCCCACAAATAGATCTTCCAATTAACTGATCAGCATCTGAAAGTGTAAGCGCAAAATATAACGTTAAGGCAAAAACTGTTCCAATTGAATAATAACCGATACCGACAAGAAAATTGAGCCGTTCATCTTCATGGGTTGGAGGATTAAAGATGGCTATTATTTCTCTTTGGGAGGCTGAAAACTTCATAAGGGTGATTGTTGCAAAGGGTGCAAAGGCGGCACAGTTCTGCTATTTCAAAAATAACTGGTGCAACGATAAGTGAATGTTGTCTCGATGTAAATCCCTCGATAGGACCAAATTTAGGGTCATTCCGATCTTTTGACTCTTATCACTAGGAGGTTAATAATTCTAGAGACAATAAATCCCGAACAAGACAGATTTGGACCACATATGAAATTTACAATCAGAGATTTTCAACAAGCGGATGCGGCCGCGGTAAACGAGGTTGCGATCAAAGCATTTGCCCAATTTAAGGGGAAATACTCAGATTGGGACAGCTTTCAAAGAGGAATTGGCAGAATGTCTGAGCTGTCTAAAACGGCCGAACTAATCGTGGCCGAGGCGGCCGGTCAAATTTTGGGGGCGGTTGGCTATGTTGGGCCACACATCGAAAAAGGATACTTTCCAATTGAGGTCCCCTGCATTCGCATGCTGGTCGTCGATCCCCAAGCTCGGGGGAACGGCCTCGGCCGACTGCTAACCCAAGCCTGCATCGACCGCGCAGTGCGTGACGGGGCCAGTAAAATCGGCCTGCATACCTCCCCCGTTATGAATGTGGCTCTCCCTTTATATTTACGGATGGGTTTTCTAAAAGATCATGACATCGAACCGATCCGAGGGGTGCCTTACGCCATCTACTATAAAGCTCTATCGTCTACTGCCAATTAATTTGCAGATCGTATCAGGAGAAATGTTCAGGCCCAGCCTATAATCGCGGCGGTTTTGGTATGTTGCTTTATCAAGCAACATACCAACCACTAAAAAAAATGTAGGCTCCCTCTCGCCTCAATAGATTACCCTACACAATTTGATGAATTCATACTGAGATTAAAAAAGTTAGATCAATTTATACTTGTCGTAAAAAAAATCCTAGCTATCATATTATTAATAGTTCACATTATTAACTATTAATAATATACAGCCTGTTTATCAACATGAAAGTTAGAAGTGAATTTTTAGCACACCTCATTGGGCATAATCTACGCCGCAGCTACTTTATTTCGTCCCAAATTTTTTCAGAAGAATTTGCAGAACTCCGCATTACCCCGGTTCAAATCGCGATACTAGAGGCGATATCTTTAGGTAGCGATCTTTCTCAAAAAGAGATCGCGGCAATTGCTGGCTCTAGCCCACAGGTTGTCGTCCCTTTAATTAAAAAGCTGGAAGACCGCGGCTTTGTTGAACGCATTCGTTCAAAAACAGACCGCCGCTTCCACCACTTGATCCTAACAGAAGCAGGCCGAGTCATTCATTCCAAAATAACTTCAAAGCTACCGGAGTTTGACGAGCATTTACTGCATGCGTTCTCGCCTGAAGAAAAAGAGACCTTACTCAAATTACTCCTCAAAATTATTGATAGTCAGGTGGAAGAGTAGAAAA
>JAHDEB010000281.1:0-1241 GCA_020629055.1 Chloroflexota bacterium | reverse complement strand
AAAAAATCGATCCATGCAATGGTTTTCGGCATAGCCATAAGCAGATCCTCTTGGCTTTCTAGCGAACCCGATCGTTCATAAAAGTGGTGCGGCTTGATTGATTAACCAAAAATGGTGCGATTTTAAGTTTGACAAACTAGCAAGTTAAAATACAATGCACAAAACCGACGGCCGTCGCAAATTTAAATCAGGTCGATCAGGCAAGAACAAGAATTCTAATGCTTACTTGCATTTGATTCGTGTTCTTAACAATCTGCTTGCTATCGCAACTATTGGTGGAAATCCTTTGGGAACGTCCCAGCCCCACCAAATTGCAAAAGAAATAGGAGAAGAAAAATGAAGAAAAAGGTATGGAAATCTTTGAGCTGCCTGTTTGTGCTGCTCATGCTTCTTGCTGCTTGTGATGGCAGTACAGATGTTGCTGAAGTGATTGAAGAGGCGGCCGAAACTGTGGGAGAAGTTGCCGATCAAGTCAGTGAAAATTCTGAAGAGATCGCTGACGCAGTTGAAGATGTAGCAGAAACAGCCGTTGATACGGCCGAAGAAGTGATGTCGGATGGGGCCACGACCTACAAAATCGGTTTCATCTCGGCCGTAACCGGAGCTAGCTTCTTAGGTGTGCCCGAGCGCAATGCGGCCGAAATGCTACAGGCTCAAATCGAGGCAGAAGGTGGCATCACCGGCCCAGACGGCGTAACCCACCCGGTTGAATTTATCTTTCTCGATAGTGAAACCAATCCCGACACCGCCGCAGCAGGGGCAGCCCGCCTAATCGACGAAGAAGAAGTTGATATCTTAATCGCCGGTTCAACCAGCGGTAACTCATTGGCCATGGTGCCACTGGCTACCGAAGCTGAAGTCCCGATGATCGGTATGGGGTCGGCCGGAGCCGTCGTCACTGACCCTGAATCAGGCGAAGTGCGCAAATGGATCTTTAAAGCGCCACACAATAACACCCAAGTTTCAACCGCTGTGTTGGCCTATCTACAACATCTTGGCACCACCTCGGTTTGCCATTTGTTTGAAAATTCAGGCTACGGGCAAGACACACTTAATCAATTTACCGCCGTTCTTGAAGGAACCGGTATCGAAATCGCCTACAGTGACAGCTTCGAGCGTGGCGACACCGAGTTCCCACAAATGGTTTCTATTCAAGGAGCAGGTTGTGATGTGGTCACCATCGGCTCTATTTCACCTGGCCTAGTTACGGCCGGTGTGATCGATGCGATCCCAGATATGAC
>JAHDEB010000280.1 GCA_020629055.1 Chloroflexota bacterium | reverse complement strand
AAAAAACTCGTTTTGCCCATCAACCCTCACCCCCAGCCCCTCTCCCAAGTTTGGGAGAGGGGGGCAATCGGTTCATTTCGACCATATTTGCCGAAATGCGAAACTGAAACCCATCCCCCTTGGGGAGAAGGCCCAATCTAATTGGGGGCCAACCCCATTGGAACAGTGGCAACCCGAAGGGGTTGGATGAGGGGGTTTTGTCAACAAAAAAAAATGTGTCCGGTAGTGAACTATACTTTTATCCAAAACAGGCTATAAAATCCGGTTCAATCGCGGATTAGATCAACTCTGCCAAAGGGTATTATGCTTAAACGAGGACTTGGAAATCAGGCAGCAGAAGTGCTGCGAAACGAAATATTGTCGGGAGCGTTTCAACCCGGCGAGCAAATTACAGAGGAAGCGCTATCAGCTCAGCTAGGGGTTAGCCGTGGCACAATACGGACATCACTGCAGCAGTTGGTGCATGAAGGGATGGTACGGTATGAGCCCTACAAAGGGAACTTTATTCGCCCCCTCGATGCCCATGACGTATGGGAAATTTACACGCTGCGTAACAGTCTAGAAGCGTTAGCCAGCCGTTTTGCAGCACAATTCATCACGAGCAGCGGGAAAGATCAACTTGCCGCTGCACTAAATAATTTACAGACTGCCATTAAGAGCAAACAGCAACGTGCGATTGTTGACGCCGATTTCGCCCTACACTTGATTATCGTTGAGCTTTCGCAGCACAAGCGATTGATGGTGCAGTACAAACAGCTTGAGAATTTGACACGCCTTTATATCAATACCCTTGTCGGATATCGGACGAATCTTGAAGAATTGCTTGAGGAACATGTCGTGTTGGTCGAGGCGATTTCACAAGGAGACCCCGATAAATCGGAGTTGATTGCGAAAGAACATAACACAGTCGATGGGCAGTTTCTTCAAACGCAACTGGCAGCAGATTGACGACATCCTTGGCATATTTCTTGGCAAAATTGTGCACAGTCATTTCGGCTAAAACGAATTTTGTGGTTCGGGAGCACAGGCTGATAAAATTAGCGAATGAGCGAAATTAAGATTATTTTGGGGTCAGCTTCACCACGCAGGCGAGCGCTGTTGGCGAAGCTGGGTGTGCGGTTTGAAACGATGACGGCCGACGTTGACGAAGATGTGATTACTGTGGCGGACCCGGCCACAAACGTCTTGGATCGTGCGCGGCTAAAGGCGGCCGCCTTGCAGGACCAACTGCCAAGTGGTGCGATTATTATCACGTCTGATACAACGGTGGCGGATGGGGCGGAAATGCTGAACAAGCCGGCCGACGAGGATGAAGCGTGGCGGATGTTGCGGCAGCTACGCGGCCGAACCCACCAGGTACATACCGGGTTGATTGTGATTGACACGGCCGGAAAAGAACATGCGCTGGTTAACAGTACGAATGTGGTGATGCGGCCTTATGGCGATGGGGAAATCGAGGCGTATATCAAAACCGGTGACCCGATGGATAAAGCGGGGGCCTATGCGATCCAGTCGCCGGGGTTTAGACCGGTAGACCATATCGTAGGCTGTTTCACCGGTGTGATGGGGTTCCCACTATGCGATGTAGCGGATTTGCTCGAGCGGTGTGGCGTGAGCCTACCGATCCCAGAAAAAATAACGGCCGAAGAGAAAATAGATTTTTATTTGTGCGGCCGGTGTGAAGCACGACTTAACCCTAAACAAGAGAGTAAAAGCTGATCCTAGTTGGCAAATTTTCTAGCAAGCATGCTATCGTGGCTTTTTATTTTAGGACACGGATAGGAATAAACACTGTTGAATTTTGATCTCACTGAATCCAACGGCAAAAATCAACAGACATAGGAATAAAACCATGAAACCTTACGACCAACTCACCCGTTTGGGCAAAATTAGGCGGCAGCGACAAATTGTCATGGCGGCACTGCAAGATTATGACCTTGCGGTTAAATCGGTAAAGTTTTTGGCCGACCATACCAACACATTGTTTCAGGTGAATTGCGTAGATGGGACCCGCTATGCGCTGCGCATTTACAGCGATGGGGAAACGACCATAAAAGAGAATCGGGCTGAGATGTTTTGGCTAAACGCCTTGAAGCGGGATACTGATCTGAAGATTACGGAGCCGATTGCACGCAAAGACGGCACCTATTTAACTGTGATCAATTTACCCGGTGTGCCGCCGGATCAACGGTGTGCGGTGTTTAGCTGGGTGCCAGGTCAAGCTTTAGAAGAAACGGCCGGGGCGATGAATACGGAGAACTATTTCAAGTATGGGGAAGCGTTGGCGAAACTGCATAATCATTCAGAATCGTTGAACCCGCTGCCGGCCGATATTTCGCCTAAAAAGTGGGACAAAGTGTTTTACTATGCATCGGAGCCGATTGTGTACAACGATGCGGCTTATGCTCATTTATATTCGGCCGCGCAGATTGGAATACTGGACAAGGTCATTGGCATTGCGGACCCGCTGCTGGCTGACATGTTTGCGGACCCGACCGGACAGCAGCTGCTACACGGTGACCTGCACTATTGGAACGTGCATGTGTACAAAAACGAGCTGTATTTGATCGACTTTGAAGATTTGAATTTGGGGTACGACGTGCAAGATGTGGCGATTACGTTTTATTACGGCCGAGATTTAGAAAATAAGCCGGCATTAGAAGCCGCATTTAAAGAGGGGTACTCGAGCTTACGCCGCTGGCCGGTTGAAAATGACAAGCAGCTGCAGACGTTAATCGCGGCCCGCATGGTAATGTTTACCAATTATGTGGGGCATATGTTAGATGAGGCGGATGCGCGGGAATTTATTGCGGCTCGGTGTGTTGAACTAAAGGGGTATTTGGACCGATACGGATCGTAACAATAGAAGATATTTCCGCAGAACGCAGATCCTTTTGTCAAGCTGGACCAAACTGCTGAATAATAACCAAAAATCATAGCAAAATTCGGTTACTCGCCTCATCAGAGAGCACAAAATGGCGGCGGCGCAGCACATCGCTTTCTCGCAGCCGGTTGAGCATCGCTTCCCGATCAGCTTCTGATTTGAACTCTAAACCGACCAATGCCCGGCCGACACGCTCGCCGGAATAGAGGTAGTTGAAATAACAGAGGCTGGCGAGCTCTTTAATCTGTTCCATGAACTCGTGCAGGGCCCCCATCCGTTCAGGAAACTCGTAACGCAGCATCAGGGGATGGTTGAAGAGGTTGGCCCTATAGCGAATCGCTCTAAAGCGGATATCGTCGCTGGCTGACACATTTTGAACCGGAATGCCGACTTGTACGCAGCGCTCAATGACTTGCGCGGCGACCTCGATCGGGGCATCAAAGCCGATCACAGGGTATGCTCGCTCGTTGTCAACTTTGCCATATTGGAATTCAATGATGTTACAGTCGAAAAGGACGTCGCGCATGAGCTGAAGCAAAGAGCCCCCTTTTTCTGAAATTTCGAAGCGAAGATGATGGCGCATATGGCCGCCAATCCCGGCCGCTGAGGCGATAGCGCCCAACTGCGAAAAGTCCATATTGGCGCCACATGTCACCGCCAAGACCCGTTTGCCTTCAAGCTGATCTTTTTGGGAGAGTAAACCGGCCAATCCCAACGCCCCGGCCGGTTCAACGATACGGCGACGCCAGTTCCAGAATGAGCGGATCGCGCTACAAATTTCAGCGTTGCTGACGGTGATAAATTCATCAATCAATTCTTGGCAAAGCGGGTAGGTCAGGTCGCCCGTCCTCTGTACGGCTGTGCCGTCTGAAAAAATGTCGAGCTCTTTGAGCGGCACAGGCTCTCCGTGCTTGAGTGCAGCCTGCATCGAAGCCTGTCCTTCCCCTTCGACCCCAACGATATGAATGTTGGGCATAAAGCGTTTGAGCCAGCAGGAAACAGCGGCCGCCATGCCGCCACCCCCAATTTGAAGATAAGCGACGTCAAACGGTTCGATCCCCGCCATGACGACTTCATCAGCTAGGGTCCCTTGCCCACCCATGGTGATTAGATCATCATACGGGTGCACAAAGACTTGATTGTGTTTCACCCCAAATGCTTTGGCCGCTTTTGAGGCTTGATCGTAGGTGTCCCCAACCAGCTCGATTTTGACATGGTCCCCACCATGCTGGGCCACGGCGATCCGTTTCATTTCGGGGGTCGGCCGGGGCATAAAGATGGTGGCGGTGCAACCCAGCTGTTTGGCGGCCAGAGCCACACCCTGCGCATGATTGCCGGCCGAAGCGCACACAACGCCGCGCTGTCGTTCTTCTTCGCTAAGAGTTGCGACGCGGTTGTACGCACCGCGCCATTTGTACGAGTAGATGGGGGGCTGGTCTTCCCGCTTGACCCAGACTTCGGCCGATGTACCGATATCGATCTGTTCAAGCGGCGTTGGTTCCCGCACCGCATACACCCGCCGCCGGGCGAGGAGAATTTCGTTGAAAAGGGCTTCTTTTAAGGGTTGAGTCATTGTGCATTTTTGGGAGTGAAATTTACCAGTAGCAAACTTGTTTTCTGTGTCGATCAAAATTTTATCACTTTGAGCCTAGAACCGTTTGTACCCATACAGTTTCGGGTGCATGAACAACCTGCAATACATTTTGTGCGTTCTATTTGCCAAGAACGAAATCTTTGTTAAATTTACCGTCCGGATGGTCCGTAACTAACCAGAACCTGTTTCAACAGGTTTCATTTTTTAGCCGAGGGATTTATCCCTCGCGGAGAGAATCATGAAAGCAAATATTGTCGTAATCGGCGGCGGCATCGTTGGATGCAGTGTCGCATACCACCTAACGCAAGCGGGCGAGGAAAATGTTGTTCTACTCGATAAAGGAGACTTGGATCACAACGATGGATCGACGTCCCACGCGCCTGGTGGGTTGCGTACCCTAACGGTGAGTCACTTTTTTACTCAGTTGGGCCAAGGCTCGCGGGCCGTATACGACAAATTGCCGCTGGCGGTTGAAGGTGAGGAGCAGTTCTTCCGCACCGGCTTTATTCAGATGGCGAATACGCAGGAGCGCTTCAACAGCTACAAACGCATCCAAGAAATGGGGATGGTTTATGACGTTGAGTGCCATCTGTTAACCCCAAAAGAGATCCAAGGCAAACTGCCGATGATCGACCCGTCTACCATTGTGGGGGGGATGTTTGTCCCCGATTCTGGGACGGTAAAAACGAGTCGGATCGCCACCAGCATGCGCCGTTTGGCTGAAGGTTCCGGCCGTCTATCCTCTTACGGCGACACACAAGTGATCGATGTGCTAACCAAAAACGGCCGGGTGAGTGGGGTCAAAACGGATAATCCGAACATGCCACATATCGATTGTGATCGGGTGGTGTTGTGCAGCAACATTTGGGCGCCGATTTTGGCTGAAAAACTGGGGGTCGCGATGCCCCTCTTCCCGGGTGAGCATCAGTACATTTTCACCGAACCGGCCTCGATTTTTGACAAAGTTAAAGACATTGAAAACACAATTCCGGTCTCTACCCTTGATGACATTGCGGTCTACTTCCGCCAGCATAATGAATCATTGGGGATCGGTAGCTACAATCACCAAGCCCGTTTGGTTGACCCGAGAAAGCTGGGCAAAAATGCGATGAACCCGTTCACGCAAGACGATTTCACCGAAGCGTGGAAGCTGATGCAAGGACACATGCCGCTGCTGAAAGACACCAAAGTCAGCCATGGGTTTAACGGGCTGTTCGCCTTTACGGCCGACCATTATCCGATTATGGGAGAATCCCATGTGAAAGGGTTCTGGTCTGCAGTGGGGATGTGGTTGAGCTTTGCCAGCGAAGTCGGCCGGGTGATGGCTCGTTGGATGACCACGGGTGATCCTGGGATGGACGTGCGGCCAGCCGATATCAACCGCTTCCATCCATACCATATGAATCGGGAATATTTGAGCCGCCAAAGTAAATATTATTATGAGATCGGCTTTGATATTTTGCACCCGAATGAAGTGGCATCAAGCGTGCGGAATTTGCGTTTTAGTCCCTATCATGACCGGCTGGAAAAATTGGGAGGGGAGTTTATTCCGCTGGCCGGAATTGAAAGCCCCTATTGGTACAACAGCAACCAAGATTTGGCGGACAAAGCCAAAGGAAAGTTCCCAGAACGAACCGGATATGACGCCACCGCTTGGTCTCCGCTGATCGGTGCAGAAGCGCTGGCGATGCGAGACAGTGTCGGGATTGTTGACTGGTCCCCTGCCATTGGTCCGATTGAAATTTCCGGCCCCAACGCGCTCGGCTTCTTGCAACATCTGACCACGGCCAATATCGACCGGAAAGTGGGCAAAATCGCTTATGGGTTGATGCTGAACCAAAATGGCAAGATTATGCGCGATGTGACGGTGCTGCGCCGTAGCGAGGATACGTTCTGGCTGTTGACGGGTAAAAGCAATATGCCGGCTGAGCTGTTCTGGATTAGAAAACAGGCGGCCGCCTACGCCAAAGATGGTGGGGTTAAGATTGTTAATCGAGCGGAAGAGTTTGTTTCGATTGGCTTATGGGGGCCCAACGCGCGCAAGGTGCTCGAAAAAACGACCCATGCGGACGTTAGCAACGGTGCGTTCCCTTGGTACACGGCTCAAGAGATCGGCATCGGTATGACACCGGCTACGGCGATTCGTATTTCGTATGTGGGTGAGCTGGGCTGGGAGATTTATGCGCCGGTCACTTACGGCATGCAGCTGTGGGACACCCT
>JAHDEB010000279.1:1496-6771 GCA_020629055.1 Chloroflexota bacterium | reverse complement strand
GTCGCACGCTCTTTCGCCCGTAGCAAGCTAGACATCCCTTCCGTCCGTGGGGTCGCAATCGTTTCCCCTTTCACAAACCGGCCGACCGTCGCTGCGCGCACCTTCTCCCAATCCCGTTTCGAGATCACCACCCGGCGCACACCCACGTCTAACGGCAGTAAAATCGTTGCCAAAATCAGCAGCAGGGGCCAAATCGGCCGGGTCGTTGGCTCGCTAGTTAGGTTGTGCTCGAATACCGCTTCGGTCACTTGCCCCAAATCCCGGCCGCCGGTCAGCTGAGCCAGTGACTGCAACAGCTGTGGGTCTGATTCAAAGTTTTGATATTCTGGCGAATAGCCCAGCACCCAGCCACCCGTCTGCCCGATAGCGGTCTCTTCCCCCGCTTCTCCACCGGCCACCCGAATGTAATAAGCCCCTTCTTCATCCGGCACGAAGCTCGTTTCATACCGGCCGGGGGCGATCTGTTTCAGCTGTACTTCAGTCGCTGCGCCAGATGGGGCGATCACACTCCCTTCCATTTGCAGCCCGTTTAAATAGTCGCCACCCGGCGTACGGGCATCGACCGTGAGTAGCGCTTCTTCATCAGTAAAATCGACAATCGTTTCTATCGTGCTATTCCGACTTTCACTTATCGTCCAGCGGACCGTTTGCGCCCAAAATACGGGGAAACCGTCCCACTCAACCCAGCGACCGCCCCAGCGGCCGGTGGCGTCACTGGTCCACGCCGCTGACCGGCCAAGCCCATATTGCCACGTCGCCAAAAGCGGGTCGTTTAGATGGGTTTCGAGCACCACTTGAGCCGTGCTTTTCGGACTGGTGCCGACATAACCGGCCAAAGGTGGCGTTTGCTGAATACCGCTCAAAATCGGGCTGCGTCGGTTTAATGTCGGGAAAAAATCTTCTTCAACCAGATAGCTGCGCTGAATGGTCGTCGTCTCTTGAGTAAAAATTTGGGGCAGGTTGGCGGCCCGATCTGTAAAATGAAAACGGCCGTTTCCACGCAGCGCCATCTCTTGCAGCCAGGCCATGTCTGCCCCGTTGCCGATGCTAACCGCCGTCATCGTAATCCCCTCTTCCACCATTTGGTCGATCAGTTCCGGCACGCCGCTCTTTTCTTCACTATCAGACCCATCTGCCAGCAAAATAATGTGGCGTACTTGATTGGTGCTTTCATCTAGAGCCGCTTTGGCTGCTACGAGCCCACTGTAGACAAAAATACCGCCACCCCCAGCGCCGATGCGCCGGATCTGGTCGATGGCTCGGCCGCGATCAGAGGCTGGCAGTGGGCCAACTTGGCCGTTCGGCCCGGTATCGACCGGGATGACCGTGATGTCGTCGAAGTCGTTCATCAGCTCAACCACCCGCACAGCGCCCTCGGCCGCCAGCTGAATTTTGGTCAGATTTCCTTCCATCACCCCCATCGAGCCGGAGCGGTCGATGACGATCGCCATGCTCACCGCCGGGAAGCGTTCTTCGTCTTCGATCTGCATTTTTACCGGCAGGGCCGCCTCTAACGGGGTGCGAAACCAGCCGCCCATGCCGTATGATTCAGGTCCACCCAAGGCAACCAAGCCGCCGCCTAAATCACGCGTGTAGCTGGCCAACGCCTCCATTTTTCGGGGGGATAGATATTTTGCGTTGACGTTGGCCAACACAATGGTCGAATAGTTGCTGAGTTCTGCAAAACTAGAGGGCAGATCAAACGGTGTTGTCCGGTCCACCGTTAAACCGGACTGAATCAGAGCGGACTCTAGCGCCAGCGCTTCGTCGGGGTAAATCTCCCCGTCATCGTTGGTGATGCCGTCTGGCGATACGATTAAAACGCGAGGTGGCCCGGTCACTTCGGTGTAGGCGGCCAGCTGATTGTTTTGGTATAGGGTGTCTGTTTCCGCTTCTAGCTGAACGGTGTAGCGGCTAAATTCTTGTTCACCCGCTTGTAAGCGGATGCTGTAGTTGTTGCTGCCCGGCCGCAGTTGAACCGACTCTTCCGCCACAATTTGACCACTGGCCAACACACGCAAGGTGCCGGGGGTGTCAACGGTGCTTTCGGCCGTAATGTCGATGTTGAAAATCTCCCCTTCAGCCACACGGGAGGGGGAATTGACGTTTAAAAGCCAGGCTTCTTTGCTCGCTTCGTCACGCAACAGCGGCACATAGCTGATTTCAACCCCGTTGGCTTGGGCCAGCCGTGCGGCCGCGTCTGTGTCCCCGATCGTTGCAGCCCCATCGCTTAAAATGACCATGCGGCGGGCAGACCCGGCCGGAAACAGCGCTAGTCCTAGGCGAATCGCTTCGGCGATATCAGTATGTAGTGTTTGGGGGATAGAACTAATTTGGGTGAGTTCAGCCACGCCGGAAATCGGCCGGTCGACCAGTGCATTGGCGCCAAAAACAATCACAGCGGCCGAGTCATTGACCTGCATTGTTTCAACCGCATTCCGCACAAATTCTTCGGCCGCGGCCGCTTGGTTCGCCGTAATCGAATCAGATGCGTCGACGAGAAAAATCACCGAGAGTTCATCGGCCGTGCGCACCGTTTGCGCACCTGCCAAAGACAGTGACAGCAGCAGCATGATCAAGGCCCGCAGAGCTACACTGGTCCAATCTCGCCCGCGCCGAGCGCTATTTTGACGCGGCATGCCCAGCCAAACAATGGCGGGGATGGCGAATAGCGTGAGCAAGGCCCAAGGATGCGTGAAACTCATGGGTCAATTTTGGGTGCGCAGCGGGCAAAAGTCAATCGATATTCATGAAGCTTGAATGGGATCAGGCCAACCGTAACAAACTATTCGACAATTAAGCCAGGTTCGGCCGGTGAATCTTGTAGCTGTAAGTAAAACTGCCCGATTAGATGTCCGCGAACTGCCATCATCCAGACCGGGCCAACAAAGTAAATGACAAAAATTCCGCATATCGTAATAAGCGAAAGTAGAGCTGCGAAATACCAAATGAATGCGGCCGCCATTGTCATCAGTACCAGCATAAAACAGACGAAAAAATGCTCCCGTACGATTTTGATGACTTCGCTAAGCTGAAGCGATTCGCGAATATCGTCCGTTTGAATAAACCGAATCATAATTGCCGGTAAAAGTAAGCTGTACCCAAGACCAAATAAATAGATAAAGCATTGAAAGACGAGAGAGCTACCCGTTAGCATTGTATTCCATTCGGCTACTTGTTCAGGATTTTCGGAAATAAGTAACCATGTGGGTATCAATGCTATACCTATATAGATGCAGTTGATGATGATAAGCGGTGAACTGTAAATGAGTTGAACGACAAAGAAGCGGAAGCCTTCTTTGTAAATGGCATTGATGTCGTCTAGTTCCGGCAAAGGATGCTCTTTCTTGTTAATAACATTTCGGGCCAGTTCTAGCCCGTACCCATATACAAATAGTTGAAGTGGAATGATGAGGAGCAAGAAGGAGACGAAGGCCCACAATGTGGCCCAGCCTATTTTTGAAAGCCATTTTTCGTCGTCAAAGATAAAAGTTAAGGATTTTGCGTAATCGATATGCATAAGGATTTCCTAAATTGAGTTTGGGTAGATGTTGCAGCTCTGCGGCTCGTATCGCCATATTAAGCACCCAGGTTAATTTTCTACTGATTGTTGTTATTGAAAACTGGCTCGGAATTGGATAAGGCTATCCCAGCAGGTTTGAAAGAAAAGTGGTTGGTGGCCGTCGTTTGGCTCGGCCGACTTCCAGCTCAAGCGTCAACGGCCGACGTACATTAACCCCATAGACCGCTGTATCCCCAACTTCCCCTGTAAACTTCTTTCCCGTATGGCCGTGTAGCCACGCCTGCGGCCGGTGTTTTTCAATGTACCGGTCAAAACTGCCAAACCCTTGATGAAGCGGGTCTTCTTTTTGCGATGTAGCTAGTGGGGGAGAGTGAGAAATAATCAGATCGGCCGCGGCTAAACGGCGGGTGATCCGCCTCATTTGATGGACGGTGTAGTGGTGGGGCTCGTTTTTATACTTGCGGCTGCCCCCAATGCCCCCGATGCGCAACCCCTTAAAATCGATCACCCGGCCGTGAAGGTTGTTTAACCCGGCCGGGTTTTTCTTGTCGTGGTTGCCCGGCACCCCAAAACAGGGGACACGCCTAGCTTTGTACAAAATGTAATCCAACGTATCTTCGCCAATGTCGCCCAATGTCACCACCAGATCAAAACGATCTGGGTCAATTTCAGCCATCGCGAAATCATCTGGTGAATGAATGTCTGAAAAGGCGAAGATGCGCAAAGTTTGTTTCATACGTTGCTGATAATCTGTATGAAAATGAATGCATAGATTCATTTTCGATTGTTATAGCGCTTTGGCTTGTGCCAACGCCCTTTGAGCTATGGTAACCCGAAGGGCGTTTTTAGTATAAGGGGAAACTGCTCCCTTCAGATAAATGATCGTTTCTAAGTTTATTCGAAAGCAACCGGATCAAGTTTGTTTTCCGGTGAATCTAATTGCCCTACAAATTGTCCAACCAGATGTCCCTGTACGGCGGCTACCCACGGAATTCCTGCGAAATAGACAAAAATCCAGCCACAGATGGTAATAAAGGACAGTAGAAACACAATTTGGAAAATGAAGCTTGCAGCGATATACATCAACAGCATCATGAAACAAGTGCCAAGATTATCTCTGGTGATAGCTATGACTTCTGAAACGTTTAGCGAAGCGCGAATGTCATTGGTGCGCAAATATAACGTCATAATTGCAGGGAGCAACAGGGCGAGAGCAAATGCGAAAACATATAGTAAGCATTGAACAGCCAACATGCCGCCACCCATGGCTGCTCCCATCGCCTCTTCATCTAGGCCGTCACTTGCACCTGCGGCAATGGCGATACCAAAGATCACACAATATAAAATAATGATTGGGCTGCCATAAACGAGGGTTACGACAAAGAATTTTGCCCCGTCTTTAAATGTAGCGCCCACATCATCCAGCTCTGGTAATGGCTTTTCTTTGCCATTTAAAACATTTCTAGCTGTTTCTAGACCATATCCTAAACCAAAGAAGTAGAGGGGGAAGATTAATAGCAGCATGGAAATAAATGTCCATAAAGCCGCCTTTCCCAATTTTTTCAACCAATCTTCATCCTCAAATGCGAATTTCAAGGATTGTCCATAGTCAATCGTCATCTAGTTGTCTCCATTTTTTTGTAAACGCACAATTTATTGAAGAGACATTTTACATTGAATTTCAGGCCGGTTGCAATTGATTTGACAAGTTTAGGTTGGACTATGCCAAGGTTTGGTGATAATTTTCACGGT
>JAHDEB010000279.1:0-1396 GCA_020629055.1 Chloroflexota bacterium | reverse complement strand
AAAAAGGCGTTTTTCGATAGATTATTTGTCGGAAGACGCCTTTTTGCATTTAATACCCTATGCGCGTTTTATACGAAGACGAATCAATCATTGCGGTGCATAAACCGGCCGACCTGCTGGTGCACCGTACCGATATCGCCCGTGGGCAGACAACCGAGTTTGCGTTGCAAATGGTGGCTGACCTGACCGGAAAATATGTTTACCCGATACATCGGATAGATCGGCCGACCTCCGGCGTGTTGCTGTTCGCTTTTTCAGAAGATGCGACCCGCCAATTAAAAGAAGATTTTACGGAGCATCGTATCGAGAAAACGTACCATGCGCTGGTTCGTGGTTGGATCACTGAATCTTCGACGCTCGATCATCCGTTAAAAAAGGTCATCTTTGATAAACGCAAACTAAAACGTCAAAAAAAGAGTGGGACAGAGCCGGAAAGCCAAGAAGCGCTGACCCATATTCGGCCGATTGCAACGGGTGAAGTAGAGATCCCGGTAGACCGGTACCCGACGTCGCGATATTCGCTAGTCGAACTGCGGCCGAAGACCGGCCGGACCCACCAGCTGCGTCGTCATATGTCCCATCTGCGACACCCGATTATAGGCGATCGACGGTATGGGGACCGACATCACAACCGGATGTTTGAGGAGCGTCTGGCCATTAGGCGTATGTTTTTAACCGCCCTCACGTTGGAGCTAACCCATCCTAAAACCGGTAAGCGCATAAAAATAGAAACGGCCGTAGATGCGGAGCTGGAAGAGGTGATCGGCCGGTTAAACCTGCAAAAGGTTAGAAACCCAAAATAATCACCTTACAAAACGGGAAATTGCCACCGATTGAACCTTTTTATAATAGTGGCAGAAAGTATAATCATGACTAATTCCTATTTGTGGGGTTATAGGTTCTGTGCGCTGCTAACTATAAAGCTCGAAAGCTCGATTTATGTGTAGGAGAAACCATGTCTGACCAAATTGATGATGAAAGAAACTATGGAGCAATCGATATTACTCCCAACGCAATCGCATCAGTCGTCCACCACGCTGCAAACCAATCCTATGGCATTGTAGGCATGGCAAGCCGGGGGATGGTCAACGGTATCGCACAGCTGTTATCCCGTGACCCGCATAAAGGCATCGATATTAAGATGACCGATGAATCTTTTGAGATCGATTTGTACGTGATTGTTGAAAATGGCATTCGGATTAAAGCGGTTGCTGAAACGTTGCAAAAGACGGTGAAATTTACTGTTGAGCAGGCGATGAATCGGCCGCTCGACGCCGTTAACGTTTATGTTCAAGGTCTCGGACACGCTCCCGAAAAAAAATAGCCAACGTTACGTGGCAAACAACCTTTTAGGTTTGTGTTTCACACGAAAGAATACGTAACAGGAAAAATAAAA
>JAHDEB010000040.1 GCA_020629055.1 Chloroflexota bacterium | reverse complement strand
CATCTCAAAACAAATTCTTTCATCAAATGCTAGATGCGATCAACATGCCGGACCGCATCATGTTTGCGACTGATTATCCCCATTGGGATTTTGATGCACCGGATCAGGCGTTTCCGATAAAAATTGATGCAGAACTGCGTCAAAAAATCATGGTGAAAAATGCCAAAGGGCTTTACAAGTTATGAGCAAGCATATCGTTGCAAAAATTGGTGAGATTCCTGTAGGCGGCCGGAAAATCGTTGAAATCAACGGCCGGTCAATTGGGGTATTTAATGTGAACGGGGAATATTTTGCCCTCTTAAACCGCTGTCCACATGCAGGGGCTGAATTATGCACCGGAACGATTACCGGCCTCAGGCGGTCAGAAAAGCCGGGAGAGTATCTTTGGGACCGGTCGGGTGAAATTGTACGCTGCCCATGGCACGGCTGGGAATTTGACATCAAAACGGGGCAATCTTGGTTTGATCCTGAAAAAGTGCGTGTACGACCATATCCGGTGACGGTTGAGCCTAATTTAAACGCTGTTCAACCAGGCCCGTATTCGGCCGAAACATTTGCGGTTAAGGTTGAAAATGAGGTTGTCGTTGTAGACCTTGCTGGCAAGAAAAATAATTAATTATTCCCAGATATCTTGTCATGGACATCTGGGAATAATTTTCTAAAAAATCAATTGAGAATGACTGACGGCTTTAGATTCCTCGACGGTCAAAATCGGCCGAAATTCGCTCGCTGAGGCTTGTAGCGGAATCATCCAAGAACAAGCCAAACCGCTCCTCTTCCTCTCGATACTCCACACCAATGTGCAATGCATCGCTTGTAAACAGGTCGATATTTTTCCCTTTAATGCGGATTGATCCAGCATCGGTTAGATTCGGTTTTAGCTTCTCCCAAAACGAAGGCTGCAAACGATCAGGTCTCAGATCATAAATATCATCAAGCCGTTTATCTGTTTTCAAAGCTTCAGCCACAATGCGGGTAAGCACCAACACCCCTCTACCACCGTATTCGTTTTTCACTTCGCGACGGCCGCTGGCCGCATAGGTGTACAAGCCATCTAGATTCTCAGTTTCAAAAACGGGAGCCCAAAACTCCTTTTCACCGATGTTCCGCTTTTTTAGGTAGAGGACCGGCCGGCGAAGCTGCAGTGTTGAAAGACTGGTTCCACGAACGTGTAACTTATCGCTAACCCCGTTCTCGCCCAACACATCAGACTCATGCAGAAAGTCGGTGAGATACTCTCGTACTTTTGCCAACTCGATATGGCGAAAAATCGGGCCACCCGGCGTGGTAGTAATAACCTCATCCCCCACGGTGTAGATCGGGAAGACTTTACGAGCACGGCGAGCGACAAACACGTGCCGAGGCAAACGGGCCATATTAATGAGCCCATCTGTTAACTGAAGCATTTTATTCTCAAGCCCGTCAATCGATTTCGCCTTGGCTCTAAAGCCACAGACGTCAGCAAAGTAACCATTTTCAACAGAATCTTTAAACACGGGAATTTTGAAGACCCGATTCGGATGCACAGTCTCCTTCGTTGTATCTAGTGTCGCGGTATAAGGTGCAAGCCCTTCTGTATTTTTTTCAAATGTGAGTTCCATAATTTGTTTTCCTCATGATTTCTTTTTCGTTAGATAAAAGAAACGGCCTGCCGAACCTGACGATCAAATCCGACAGGCCAGGGACAATTAGTCCCCTGCTGGAAACGCAGTTGTGGAACCAAACTCTGGATAGCTCGTGCCAGCATGCTCAGCAATATCCAGGCCTTCAATTTCCTCACGTTTTGAAACTCGCAAAATGCCCATCGCTCGAAGTGCGTAGAACACACCAAACATCGTAACGAAAGCCCATGAGGCATAAACGAGCGAGCCGATTAGCTGGACTCCCAGTCCGGCCGTACCCGCATGCCCAAACAGGGCCGTCGCGATACCTCCCCAGATTCCGCAAACACCATGTACGGGGAATGCGCCGACCGGGTCGTCTATTTGTAATTTTTCGAGAGCGACCATTGCTCCCACAACCAACAAGCCTGCAATAAAACCGATCCCGATAGCTGATAAATTGCTAACGCCATCTGCATTGGCCGTAATGCCGACTAAACCGGCTAACAGACCGTTGAGTGAGATTGCCAAGTCAGGTTTACCCCCATTCACAAAATAGCTCAAAATCATCGCACCGATGGTACCGGCACAAGCGGCCAAGAAGGTATTAACGGCGGTCAGAACAACAGCCAAGGTCGAAGCTTCGCCCGTCATAGCTAAAACTGAGCCAGGATTAAACCCGAACCAGCCGATCAACAGGATAAATACTCCCAATGTTGCGGCCGTGATATTGTGACCCGGCATCGCATTCGCAGACCCATCTTTGTTAAACCGGCCGATTCGCGGCCCCAGAACAATCGCACCGGCCAAGCCAGCAAAACCGCCAACCGCATGAACGATCAAAGAACCTGCGAAGTCGTAAAAGCCCATCGCGTCTAAGAAACCACCACCCCATTTCCAAGACCCGGCAATCGGGTAGATGATGGCGGTTAGAATCGCACTGTAAATAAGATACGAACGGAACTGCATCCGGCCGGCGACCGCACCAGATACGATCGTAGCCGCCGTAGCCGCGAACGCCACTTGGAACAAGAAGTCCACCTCGTTGGTTGGCAAATAGTCTGCCACGATTCGGGTCGAATTGGCGATGCCCACACCACCAAATCCTAGAATCCCGTTGAAGTCGCCAGGGTACATCAGCCCATAGCCAACCACGAAAAACAGAAGGCCGCCAAGGGCCATATCCATCAAATTTTTGAAAAGGACATTGATTGTGTTCTTTCCACCGTTTAATCCGGCCTCGACCATGGCAAAGCCTGCCTGCATAAACAGAACGAGCACCGCACAGATAAACATCACAAAGTTATCGATAGCAAATGCGATTTCGGCCGTTGAAAAGTCAACGCCATCTTGAGCAAAGGCGGCACCTGCAATCAAAAACGTGAGTGCAATCATTAATCCACTTACAACCATCCGTGCGTAGCGAAATGTATTTTTCATCATCTAGAATTCTTCCTTTCTGCTAATTTCTGCTGAATAAAATATAAAGAGGGGTATTGCTGATTGGGAATTGAGCCTGCAAATTAACAAAATGTGCCAAACAAAAAGACGCCTTCCTAAATCTTGCCCAGAAGAGCAGTTTTAGAAAGGCGTCTTGGCCTAGCTTTATTCTTTTTTGCCGATATTTGCAGCGGGGGGTGCGTTTTCTAATCTACTTTCAGCAGCTCAATCAGTCAATTGTGAATTGTTCATGAACAAACCTTGATTTATTTTGTGTAAATCCTCTAAAGCTCGGTTTGATAAGGTCGAAGTATAATGCCATCCTCTAAAATTAATCTTTTGCTACGCAAAAGACCTAAGTACCCCCCCGTTACAGTATCCCACACCATTTTAGAGCCACGTTCTTCTGAACATACAGACAAAATAAAATCTACAACTGGCCTTTTACTGTCATAGACAAACATGACGGAGGTTAGTTTTTAGGCACAACATTAAAATAAAAAGCTGTTTAAATATCATGCAAAATTGGCGGAACCGGTTCAGATCACGACATTTTTTGGAAGACGTCTGTCATTTCATCCTTGTCGTGACACAGTTGCCTTTGCGAGCAAAATCAAGAGAGAAGGTTTTAACAGCTATAAAATAACCATCTGGAGGTAAAATTTATGTTGGCGAATCAACATAGAAAAACGGGGGAAAAAGGGTTATACCGATCTGCTTACGAGCACGATGCATGTGGTATGGGTTTTGTTGTTCACATTAAAGGTGAACAGTCCCATAGCATTATTCAGCAAGCGCTTCAGGTGTTAGAAAACATGGAGCACCGTGGAGCAACGGGCGCTGAAGCAAATAGTGGGGATGGGGCCGGAATTTTAATTCAAATTCCACATCACTTTTTAGTTGAAGAATTTCGACATCAAAATATCGAATTACCGGCCGTAGGTGATTACGCTGTTGGCATGGTTTTCTTACCGAAAGATGATGCCTTACGACAGCAGGCCCGACAGCAATTTGAGCAGATTGTGCAGCGAGAAGGGCAAACTGTATTGGGGTGGAGAGTTTTGCCGGTAGACAATTCTGATCTAGGGAGCACGGCAAGAAATGCAGAACCGATCATCGAACAAATTATTATTGGCAAAGGGGAGCTAGCAAGCCAAGATGAATTAGCATTTGAACGCAAGCTGTATGTGATTCGGCGTCAGGCTGAAATCAATATTCGCGACAACATGCCGGGCAAAGGGTCTGACTTCTATATTCCTAGCCTATCGGCAAAAAAGCTGATTTACAAAGGGATGTTCTTATCGACACAGGTGAGACCTTATTTCTTAGATTTCAACAACCCCTTGATGGCATCGGCGATCGCGGTGGTTCACTCACGATTTTCAACCAACACATTCCCAAGCTGGGATCGGGCGCACCCGTATAGGTATTTGATACACAATGGTGAGATCAACACAATTAAGGGGAATGCGAATTGGATGAACACCCGCAGAGGGGCGATGACGGCCGACCAGTTCGGCGATGATATCGACAAAATCTTCCCGCTTATCGACCCAGACACATCTGACTCGGGTCAATACGATAATGCGCTCGAGTTCTTGTACTTGTCTGGCTATTCGCTCCCCCATGCGGTCATGATGACAGTGCCAGAGCCATGGCAAAAGCACAGAAGCATGAATCCGGCCAAACGTGCCTTTTACGAATACCATAGCTGTATGATGGAACCCTGGGATGGGCCAGCCAGCATCGGCTTTACCGATGGCACGGTGGTCGGTGCGGTTTTAGACCGGAATGGATTACGGCCGTCACGCTATTACGTCACAAAAGACGATATCATCGTTTTAGCGTCTGAAGTGGGTGTCATGGACGTGCACCCAGAAGACGTTGTTAAAAAAGGACGACTACAACCCGGCCGCATGTTGTTGGTAGACACCGCTCAGGGTCGCATCATCGCAGATGACGAAATTAAGAGCGAGCTAGCCAATGCGCAGCCATATCAAAAATGGATCGATGACAACCTAATCCAGCTAAAAGACCTGGAAGACGGTGAGTTGATTCGACCAGAAAACGCTCAGCAAGTCACCCAACGTCAGCAATTCTTTGGCTATACGTTTGAAGATCTACGCATCATCATGGGGCCGATTGCCAAATCGGGCAAAGAAAATTTGGGTTCGATGGGTGACGACACCCCACCGGCCGTGCTGTCTGACCATTCGCAGCCGCTGTTTAACTACTTTAAACAACTATTTGCCCAAGTAACCAATCCCCCGATCGATGCAATACGAGAAGAGCTGGTCACCGACACCAATGTCTACACCGGCCGCGAGCCAGACCTTTTAGACCCTCGACCAGAAAATGCCAAGCTGCTTAAACTTCCCCACCCGCTACTAACCAATGAAGAGTTGGCAAAAATTCGTCACATGAAACGGGATGGGTTTAAAGTAGACACCCTGTCGCTTTTATATGACGTGCGGGGTGGCGGTAGCGCTTTAGAAGAAGCGCTTGAAGATCTATTTGAAGTTGGGGAAGAAGCTGTCCGCGCAGGCACCAACATCTTGATTCTTTCCGACCGAAAAGTCGATGAAAAACAAGGGGCGATCCCCTCATTGTTGGCCGCATCAGGGCTGCACCATCATTTGGTAAAAGCGGGCATTCGGGGGCTGACCAGCATCATCCTAGAGTCGGGAGACCCACGTGAAGTCCACCATTTTGCAACCTTGATCGGTTACGGAGTTTCAGCCATTAATCCATATTTAGCGATTGAATCCCTTAATCAAATGATCGATAAAGGGATGCTGACCGACATTAGCTATGAAGATGCTGTGGCCCAATACATTAAAGGGCATGTGAAAGGGATCGTTAAGGTCCTTTCCAAGATGGGAATTTCAACGATTCAGAGTTACCACGGTGCACAGATTTTTGAAGCGCTCGGACTTGCTAAAAGCGTCGTTGATAAATATTTCACAGGCACAGACAGCCGTATCGGGGGCATTGACCTATTTGGCATCGCGGAAGAGGTTGAGGCAAGGCATCATGATGCGTTCCCTGATCGGCCGGCCAACGGACACCAACTGCCGGTTGGTGGTCGATATCAGTGGCGTCACGACGGTGAATTTCACTTGTTTAACCCGACCACCGTTCATGCTTTGCAAGAGGCGGTGCGTAATGGGGACTATAACAAGTTCAAACGATATTCGGCCGATGTCAACAACCATAAAACGAAAATGGCGACCCTACGTGGCGCATTGCAGTTAAAGCCGGATACCAAGTCGATTCCTCTGAGCGAGGTTGAGTCAGTCGAATCGATTTGTCAGCGCTTCAAAACAGGGGCGATGAGCTACGGATCTATCTCTGCCGAGGCGCATGAAGCTTTGGCCATTGCGATGAACGAGATCGGCGGCCGGTCAAATACCGGTGAGGGAGGAGAAGATCCTGCCCGCTTCACCGATAATCGACGCAGCTCGATTAAACAAGTTGCCAGCGGCCGTTTTGGGGTTACCAGCAACTACTTGGTCAATGCGGATGAAATCCAAATTAAAATGGCCCAAGGTGCTAAACCAGGCGAGGGTGGACAACTACCTGGACACAAGGTTTATCCATGGGTGGCCAAGGTCCGCCATTCAACCCCAGGGGTTGGGTTAATCTCGCCGCCGCCTCATCATGATATTTACTCGATCGAAGATTTGGCTCAACTAATTTTTGACCTAAAGAGCGCCAACCCTAAAGCGCGCATCAATGTCAAATTGGTTTCAGAAGTCGGTGTCGGCACAATTGCGGCCGGCGTCGCCAAAGCCAAAGCGGATGTGATCTTAATTTCAGGCAGCGATGGCGGAACCGGGGCTAGCCCGTTGACCAGCTTGAAGCATGCCGGATTACCGTGGGAACTGGGGCTAGCAGAAGCCAATCAGACCCTATTGCGCAATGGGTTGCGCTCCCGCGTTGTGTTAGAAACGGACGGGCAAATGAAAACCGGCCGAGACGTTGTGATTGGCGCCCTGCTCGGAGCAGAGGAGTTCGGGTTCTCGACAGCCCCACTTGTGGCGCTGGGCTGTATTATGATGCGCGTGTGCCAGCTAAATACCTGCCCTGTCGGTGTTGCGACCCAAAACCCAGAGCTACGGGCCAAGTTCGACGGCGAGCCTGAACACGTGGTTAACTTTATGCGCTTTATCGCCCGTGAAGTGCGGGAAATCATGGCGCAGCTCGGCTTCCGTACAATGGATCAGATGATCGGCCGAACCGATTTTCTGCAACAGCGTGAAACAGAACATCACAAAGCGAAACATTTAGACCTTTCAGCCATTTTGTATCAACCGGCCGTTGTAGACCATAACGACCGTTATCAAACAGAAACACAAGATCATGGGCTAGAAGATCGGCTAGACAACCGTGTCTTATTGGGATTGTGCAAAAACTCACTAGAGCGTGGACAAAAGATCAGCGCCACACTACCCATCCGCAATACAGACCGAGCGGTGGGGACGATTTTAGGCAGCGAGTTAACCCGCATGCACGGTGCAGACGGGCTGCCTGAAGGAACCATCCATCTAAAATTTGAAGGCTCAGCGGGGCAAAGCTTCGGGGCATTTGTCCCTAAAGGCATCACCCTAGAGCTTGAAGGTGATTCAAACGACTATATCGGTAAAGGATTATCTGGCGGGAACTTGATCGTTTACCCGCCGAAAGGGTCAAAGTTTGTGCCGGAAGAAAACATTATCGTTGGCAACGTTGTCCTGTATGGGGCCACGGGCGGCGAGGCATTCTTCCGCGGTGTGGCCGGTGAGCGTTTCTGCGTACGCAATTCTGGGGCAACGGCCGTTGTCGAAGGGGTTGGAGATCACGGATGCGAGTACATGACCGGAGGCAAGGTGGTTGTGCTAGGCGAAACGGGACGCAATTTCGCGGCCGGGATGTCTGGCGGTGTCGCATATGTCTTAGACCAGGTGGGGGATTTTGGTAAATACCACTGTAACCCAGAAATGGTTGAACTATCCTCGGTGTCAGATAAAGATGAAGCGGATGACCTTTACGCGCTCATCCAAAAACATGCGGTTGCCACCGGCAGCCAGCGCGCATGGAACCTGCTAAGCGACTGGGAGATGATGCTCCCCCGCTTTGTGAAGGTTTTGCCCATCGACTATCAAAAAATGCTTGCAGCGATCGAAGAACAAAAATCGGCCGGTCTGTCAGGGGATGAAGCCCTGCTAGCCGCCTTTGAAGCCAACAAATAATCAGCTGTCAGTTTTCAGCCATCAGCTCAGGTATTCGTGCCAAAAGCTAACGGCTGAAAGCTAATAGCTAACAGCTAAATAATGAGTACAGAAAAAGCGACAGGATTTATGACCTACGGCCGTAGTTATGCCGAAGAACGTGATCCACAAGAAAGACTAAACGACTGGAATGAGATTTATATCCATCTGCCGGTCATCAATTTACAACAACAAGGGCAACGGTGTATGGACTGCGGAATTCCGTTCTGTCACACCGGCAAAACATTAAACAACATGGCCTCTGGCTGCCCCTTGAACAACCTAATTCCAGAATGGAATGATTTGGTTTATCGTGGCCTATGGAAAGAAGCATACGAACGGCTTGATAAAACCAATAATTTCCCAGAATTTACCGGCCGCACCTGCCCTGCCCCCTGTGAAGCAGCATGTGTTTTGGGCATAAACGAAGAGCCGGTAACGATCAAAAATATTGAAAATGCGATTATCGACCGAGCGTTTGAAGAGGGTTGGGTTTTGCCAAACACGCCCAAAATGCGCACCGGTATGAAAATCGCTATTGTGGGATCTGGTCCGGCCGGATTGGCAGCAGCTGACCAGTTGAACAAAGTTGGCCATTCCGTCACCGTCTACGAACGTGCTCCGCGACCTGGTGGGTTGATGACCTACGGCATCCCCAACATGAAAATAGAGAAGGAAACGGTGCTCCGGCGTATCGCATTGCTAGAACAAGCCGGCATTGAATTTGTGTGCAATATCGAAATCGGGGTTGATGTTCCGGCCGACTATTTGACGCAAAATTTTGATGCGGTCGTCTTGGCCGGTGGTGCAACCAAACCCAATAACTTACCGATTCCAGGACGCGAATTAAACGGCATCCATTTCGCTGTTGATTTCTTAAGCCAAACAACTGAAAGCCTGATCGCTTCAGATTTAGGGGATGGCAAGTTCATTTCGGCCGAAGGCAAAAACGTCATCGTCATCGGCGGTGGTGACACCGGCACCGACTGTGTGGGGACATCTTTGCGCCATGGTTGCACAAGTGTGGACCAATTTGAGCTTGTACCAATGCCGCCTGAAGAACGAACCGCAGACAACCCTTGGCCCCAATGGGCACGGGTTTACCACATGGATTATGGGCAAAAAGAAGCCAAAGCGATCACCGGCTCTGACCCACGCACCTACTCGATATTGACCAAAGAATTTGTCGATGATGGCAATGGCAATGTAAAATCATTGAAAACGGTTGAAATCGAGTGGGTAGACGGTCCGCGCGGCCGTAGCTTTACCGAGGTTGAAGGAAGCGAAAAAGAGTGGCCGGCTGATCTTGTTTTGATCGCAATCGGTTTCCGTGGCCCCGAAAACAAAATGCTAGAGCAACTTGGTGTAGACCGAGATGCACGCACCAACGTTCAGGCGGAATTTGGTCAGTTTAAAACCAATGTCGGCAAAGTCTTTTCGGCCGGGGACATGCGTCGTGGTCAAAGCTTAGTTGTTTGGGCCATTCATGAAGGACGAGGCGTTGCTCGAGAAGTAGACCGCTTCCTAATGGGTAAAACCGATTTAACCTAGTGCTTCGCCCAACTTCTTTTGCGAAGTTGCTGGTTCAAGATGGCGAAGCCGGGCCAAATTGGCCTAAAGTGTTTGCCCCGTTTTAAAACCTAGCAATCTTTGTTGGGTCAAACACTAGGCAAAAATCACCCATAATCTTTTGTTCTGACCAAGCCAAAGGGAAGAAAAAGACAAAAAGGCGTGTCCTGAATTATTTCAGACACGCCTTTTTTGTTATCAGGCTGACCGCGTAACTCTACCGCTCAACAAAAGTCACCGTCGTTCCGAAGCCGTTATCTTGCAGCAAAATGGCAACCTGATCATCTTCTCTGAAAAATTGAACATCAACCGCATAAGTGTCTAATCTATCTGTTGGTATCAGCTGCCATCCCGCATCCAACATGCGCACCACATAAAATAGGCGAACCATCGGCAATGGCATTTCAACATCATAGCTTTTTTCGATATTGGCCAACTCCTCTTCATCCTCACCCATCACGATCCAGCGGCTGTCGTACGTTGTTGACTCCATCTCTCGTACAAACTCCAGTGCCGGTTTAACTTCAACAACGGTGATTGCCGTATGATCCAGCCCTTTGTTTTCCCAAATATTTACTTGGAACTCGATAAAGTTCTTTTCAAACTGAACTTGGCCGTACCCTTCTCCCGTATCGCCCACTTTATGCTTATCCCAGCGCAAATAGGTAAATCGGTCAATTAGATATTCCTGAGCTTCAGCGGCCGACGCCTGGCTTGTATACCAAATACCCCCCGGAATCTCACGGAAATTCGCCCCATCTTCCATAAGTGGATACGCGACATTGGGCGGTTCGGCCGACCCTACATCAAACACTTGAATCGTTGGCTCGACGGTAGGTGTTGGCGGGTTGTTGATTCGGTTAAGAGCAACTTCTGTCGCAATAGCCAACGCATCCGCCTGCACATATTCAGCAATTGGTGTGGCGGTCGGCCGAACTTTTGTTGGCACAGCTGTCACTTTAGGGATTTCCGCCAGCCCCGCATTCGCCTGGCCTTCTCGCGAGATGCTATCTAAATCGCAACCGTTTGCTAAAATTAAAACAGATAAAATCAAAAAATAAATATAAATAAATTTAGGCTGCTTTCGATCAGCCTTTTCTTTCAATATCATAAGCAAGTTGTAGATAATAATCAGTGCAATAAGCAAAAACGTGGGTAAACTCAGCAAAGAAATATGCAGAGAAAAACCGAACTTTCCTTATTACTATTGTTAATCAGTGTCACACTGGGGCTAAGACTTTGGCAATTAGATTCGGTGCCGCCCGGCTGGCGTGATGACGAACTAATCAATTCATTGGTCATTTCGCAACACACGCTTCAGGGAGACATTCGCCCCTATTATGCTGATGCTTCTGGCCACGAAGGACTCTACCATATTCTGAATGCCGGGTTTTTAGCCGTGTTTGGCCCAACCCCGGCCGGAATTAGGTATTTGTCGGTCATTTTAGGCCTTATAACTATCATTTATACTTTCCTTTTGGTAGGCGAGTTATTTGGTCAAAAGCATAAAACGACCGCTTTTATCGCAGCCTTTGGGCTTACATTTAGTTTCTGGTCACTGATGTATTCCCGCACCGGTATTCGGCATATCGCCCTACCGGCGCTCGTACTCCCCTGCTTTTTCTACTTTTGGCGCTGGTTTAATCAAGCCAAAACAAATACAGCCACAGCCGGATCAAAACCACTCTCTTGGCGATCATTGGGTCAACCGCTGATCTTAGCCACAATCTGCCTTGCGGCCGCTTACTACACCTACTTTGCGTCACGCGGCATCCCTCTAATTTTAATCGCATTTCTCATCTACATCGCCTTAATCAATTGGACCTTAGTACGCAAAAACTGGACCGACCTTGTCTTTTTTGGGGTCGTTAGCAGTTTGCTCGCCATCCCCTTATACCTATCGATACAGGCCCAAGCTGGTGCAGATGCTCGGGTCGCGGAGCTAGCGGTCCCGCTAATCGCCTTAGGTGAAGGGGATTTTGGCCCCCTATTGGAGCACATCCGTATTACCCTCGGCATGTTCCACGCCACCGGTGACGGGGAGTTTTTATACAACATTCCAGACCGGCCGCTGTTTGGCCCGGTTGGTGCCGCTCTGTTTTGGGCCGGTATCGCAATTTGCGTCTGGAAAACACTCACCCCGCTGTGGCAACGGTGGGTTAAGCGCAGCACCAGCAACTACGATGACAACCTGCCTTTCGTCTTTTTGCTACTTTGGTGGGGAGCAGGCATCTCCCCCGCATTTATTAGCGTCCCTCCGGCCAGCTTATCCCACACCATTTTGGCGCAATCGGCCGTTTATATCATCGCCGTTTTACCTTTAGTTGTTCTCAAAAACTATCTAGCCAACTCCGCATCCCCTAAATTCATCTTACCCCTTGGCTATGCGATCTTGTTTGTTCTACCAATCGCAATGCGCGACCTGCCTGACTACTTTGTGACTTGGCCTCAACGTGGCCAAACCCGCTTTTTATACCGTGCCGACATCCATGAGCTGGCCGATGCGGTCGTCGCCGATAATTTAACCGAGTTTGCCATCGGCAGCCCTTTAGCAGGACCATGGGACAAAGTAGCCTTTGAAGCCAATCTAGGCGCTGCGGCCGACCAAATCAAACCCCGCTGGTATAACCCCGAACGAGTCGCTTTTATCTCCCCACGCATCAGCATCTTCGGCCGACCCAAAACGGCCGTCCCGTGGCAGCTTGACACCTATGAGCAGTTAGGGAGCGGAGTGGGTGAATTTAACTCATATCGGGCAACGCTCTTGCCACTGCCAGAAGAATTCGAAGTCTGCTTTGAAAACGATCTGTGTCTGACCCCACAAATTACAACCGATAGCGCCGCAACGGAATTTGATATCACCCTACAAGTGTTTGTTCGCTCCGCTCAAAATCTGCCCCAAATCCCCCTCATCAGCAATCCACCCCCTCCCAATGTCTATGCGGGTCCTCGCTTGTCGGTGTTTGTGCAGTTCTTAGACAGCAGCGGCAGCTTCGTAACCGGCGATGATGGCTTTTGGGTTGATCCTGAAACCTTAGAAGCTGGAGACATTTTCCTGCAACACCATCGGTTACAGCCCCCCAACCGGACCGATGGTGATACAATCGCCTTTGGCATGTACGACCCCATGACCGGGCAGCGCATCCTGACAACAGACGGCCGGGATACGGTCCATATTCAAGCCGACCAATAACGGCGCAGGAAATCATCAAAGCGAAAAGCAGACCTTGATGCGATATCAACCAACCACATCTAGCCAAATAGAAATACGCAAACATCTAGCAGAAAAACCGCTCTGGTTTTATTGGGCTACGTTTCTTTTTGTCGCCTTTTTGTATAGCGCCATAAACCCGATTCATGAAGGTACCGACGAGCTGCGCCACTATCGCTTTGTGCAATACATCATCCAAAATAAATCGCTACCGGTGCAAGGTCAAGAAGACTGCCGTTCACAATCCCATCATCCCCCTCTTTTTTACATGATGGCGGCCGCCGTTTCGTTCGGTGTAGACACCGGTGAAGGAGTTTGTGTCAATTCACAAGCCAACCCATTCTGGGGATATCGTCAGTGGGAAGTCAGCACCGATAACAAAAATCAATACCTGCATCACCCCAGTGAGGCTTTTCCATGGCGAGGGCAATCTTTGGCCGCTCATCTCGGCCGACTGGTCAACGTTGTTCTAGGCGCACTGGTTGTGACCGTAACATGGCTCACCGCTCGGCTCATTTGGCCCAATAATCGCTGGATGGCGCTGGGCGCGGTCCCGCTTGTCGCCTTTTTGCCCCAATTTTTGTATATGTCCGGCACCCTCAACAACGATGTCATCGCAGCCCTTGCAGGTGGGCTTGTCTGCCTCGTTGGGGTATTGCTCATCAACCGGCCGGGCATGCTCAACAACCCGCTTAAATGGGGGATCATTTTTGGCGCAGTCTACAGTCTGGCCCTCATGAGCAAATTTAACCTCGCCCCATTTGGTCTGCCGCTTGGACTGGTCATCATCTATAAAACGCTCTGGCCCGACCCTCAAACGGACCAAAAAGTTGACTGGACATCGTTTTTCACCGCTGGCTTTGCCTTCGTTGGCACCACGGCCGTCCTTGCTGGCTGGTGGTTTCTGCGCAACCAAATCTTATATGGGGAACCAACCGGTTTTCGCATTTTAACCGAGCTATGGGGGGTACGTGAGGCCAATTCAAGCTGGGGCCTACTGTGGATCGAACTCCCCGGCATCTGGAGCAGCTTTATCGGCCGCTTTGGCTTTGGCCAAATTCCGCTACCGGCGCCCGTTTACCAAACTTCTTGGGGATTAACCTTTTTTGCCATTTTAGGCATCGGGGTCAAAGCGCTTTGGCAATGGCTTGAGCCAAGCCTCGGCGATCAAACCGAACAAAACAGAGGCGAGACTCCCCATTTATGGCTGCTTGGTTTAGTAGCCATCATCGCTATCGTGGTTGTATTTGCTTATGTGCTTGTCAGCCCGGCCGGTGCGATGGGGCGCTTCCTCTTTCCTGGGCTGCCAGCCTTTGCAATGCTCATCTTTTATGGGCTAACTCAGTGGCCCAAACTGCTTGGGTGGGATTGGGATCGCCAATTGGCAATCGGTCTCAACATCCTGTTGCTTTGGGTCTCTGTATGGGCCCTCTTCCTTTTCATCCAGCCAGCTTATGCTCAACCAGAAAATTTAGCCACTCGGGACTCGATTGCTCAAGGGACACAAAACCAACCCCATGCAGCTTATTTCGAGCCGTTTGTCCACTTAATCGATGCCTCACTAGACAGTTATCAAATCACCCCCGGTGATCCGATCGACCTTTCTTTGGCTTGGTCTGTCACCTCAAAACCGTTTGGGGACTTCTACTTTTTTGTCCATCTGGTTGATCAAAAAACAGGCGAGCTAATTGCCCAGCGAGACACCCAACCAGCAACGGGCAAATTCCCAATGAGTCTCTGGACCGAGGGCTACCAGTTTGAAGAACAAATCCAAATTCAAATTCCAGAAACCGCCCATCCAGGAGCGGCCGATCTGCTTATCGGCTTCTATGCCCCAATCGAAGGGTATCGCCTATCGGTATCCAACGGGGCTGGCGACCCATTGGGAGACAGCTACATGGTTGGCACAGTCGACCTAATCCCCCGCGAAGGGCTATACCCCAACGCCCAAACTTGGAACTTTGAGGGGCGCGCACGGTTACGCGGCTACGAATACAGCAGCCGCAACCCTTCGGCCGGAGAGCCTGTTTCCATAACGTTTTATTGGGATCTGCTAGATAAAAGTAAGCTGAAACATACCGATGCACTAGTCCTAATGTACTGGGACGATGGAACAGTATCGGAAGCCCGAAAGCCCTTTTCTGAGATAATGCAGCCTGCCAATCAGGGTGATACAGCGATTGACAGCCGAATCGTCCTAGACAACGACCTACCTCTGGCCGGATTACACAAAGTTTCATTGATTCTTATCGACCAATTCACGGGGGAGCGTGTTAATATGGTAACCGCTAGGGGCAATTGGATCGACGATGAGTTAAAGCTCCCATCAATTCGAACCAAGTAGCACTGTCAGACAAGACAAAAAAACAAAAAGCTATTATCAAAGACGCAGAGTTCAAAAGCCGAATCCTTTCGACTTCGCAGGCTCACAATCCACCAACAGCAAACACCAAGGCCATTAAAATATTTTGATCGGTAAGTGCTTATTTTTTACAGAGCGACTGTTGCTCTAGAAATGGCCGAAAATAAGCACCAATCCCCTACAAACAATCACGGTAAACAGTTGTATGAATAGGCGCACGTTGTTCTCATCCGCCATAACCATTTTTATCGCATGTTGTCTATGGGGTATCGCTATCTCTACCATAGGCGAAACACCCTTCTGGGTGCTAATGGCGATCACCCTGCTAGCCATTGTTGCAGGTCAGCTATTGACCGACAGACTACATCACGAGCCTTCTGCAGAAACAACTGAGTCAGAGCAATCATCGGCCGCTGACGAAAATGAAGACCTCAAAAACAAATACAAACAACTCGTACGCCAAAACACCAACCTGCACAATCGCATCGACGAGCAAAAAATGCTGCGCCAATTTGATGAAGCCTTAAATTTCACCATTAGTTTCGATGCGATGCTTTGGTTGATTTACACCAACTGCATTGAAGCGGTCAACGGCCGAGATTTCCGCATCTACATTCACGACGACACCACCGATCAACTGTATACCGCCTTTTACGCTGACGACTATCAAAATAAAGAGCGCCGCCGAGTACCTGAATTTGAAGGGCTTCACCGGAAAGTTTTTGACGAACGCGTGTTACAGGTCGTTGAAGTCGGTCAAGTTTGGGAGTACAAAGATGATTCAAATCGTGCTTGGCTCATCGCCCCTCTCAGCTCTGGTGCAGCGTCTGTCGGAGCACTCGAAGTCAGCCATCCAGAAATCGGGGTTGATTTTTCACCGCAAGATTACGAGATTATCACCCGCCTCTCTTACCAAGCGGCCAATTCTTTAGACAACTGGAGAACAAACAAACGTCTCGAAATCCGTGCGGGACAGATGGAAAGCCTCGTTGAAGTGATTCGAACGATTACTGCGGTTCTGTCTGTCAAAGACCTACTCGAGCTTGTGCTCAACAAAGCGGTTGAGCTTTTGGATGTTGAGTCGGGAAGCTTTTTACTGGTAGACGATGATACGGGTAAGCTAAACTTTGTGGCGGTAACCGGCCCGGCCGGAGACAGTTTAGTTGGCGCGCAGCTCCCCTACGGCCGTGGTATCGCCAGCAAGGTTGCCAAAACGGGTGAGGCCCGCATGGTCAACGACGTCGCAGATACCGGTACATGGTATCAGGGCATCGATCACGAAACTGAATACAAAACAGAGTCTATCTTGACCGTACCGCTCAAAGCGGACAAAAAGGTATTGGGCGTTCTACAAATCGTTAATCGTAAAAACAAACAGCCGTTCACCAAAGATGATCAAGAGTTGCTCTCTGCCTTTGCAGATGCGGCCGTCGTTGCCCTAAACAATGCTCGCCTGCATGAACAGACCGACATCAACCTGCAAAACCGCGTGCAAGAACTTTCGCTCCTTCAACAGATGGATCGGGATCTCAACTCGAACATTGAGATTGAAGCGACATTCAACAACATTTTAGGCTGGACCAAACGGCTGTATGCGGCCGATGCAGGGGCGATTATCCTGTTCACGGCCGAAGGCGAGTGGCTAAGCGGACAAGAGTTTGGCTATCAACGGCCATTAGAAGATTTGCAGTTTAATCAAGAAACCGCCCCTGGGCTAATGGGTAAAATGCTGCAAATGAGCGAACCTTGGATGTCTCCAAACGTCGAAGCCGAAGCTGAATATGAATCGGTCCGAAGCAAAACAGCTTCACAAATGCTGATCCCGATCATGATTAAAGGGCAAGCCACCGGTTTAGTTTCAATCGAAAAAGATATACCAGATGGTTTTTCACAAGACGATTTAGAATCAGCCGCCCGCTTGATTAACCACTGTGCTCCAGCACTCACCAATGCCCGTCTGTACCATCGGGTGCAAATGGCCAATTACGCTAAATCAGAGTTCATTTCGATTGTTTCGCACGAGCTCAAGAACCCACTAACCTCGATCAAGGGGTATGGGGACCTCTTGCTGAGCGGGCTATCTGGCAAATTGTCTGACCAACAGGCAGAATTTGTATCAACCATCCATATCAATGTCCGCCGCATGAACCGGCTCATTAAAGATCTAACCGATGCATCTCGTATCGATACAGGTGAATTAAGCATTGAGCCTGCACCGATGCCGATCGACACCGTCATTAGCGACACGATCACGACGATGCAGGCGGTCGCTGACAAAAAGAATATCGATATTCATCTGAATATGCTGACTCAATCCCCAATCGTTTATGGGGATCAAGAGCGATTGGTTCAGGTTATGACCAATCTCATGAGCAACGCTTGCAAATATTCGCCAGAAAACAGCAATATTTATGTGTCACTGACCAACGGTGGCAACCAGGTTAAATTGGCGGTTAAAGACGAAGGGTATGGAATTTCGGCCGAAGATCAGGCCAAGCTATTTACCCGATTCTTCCGCTCAGAAGACCCGAATATCCGTAAAGCCACAGGGACCGGTTTGGGGCTTTCGATTTCACGCGAAATCATTGAAAAGCATGGGGGCGAGCTAGATTTCAGCAGTGAGTTAGAGAAGGGAACAGAGTTTTGGTTTACGGTTCCTTTGGCGAACTGATCACCTAAGACTTTTCAGGTTTAAAAAACCTGAAAAGTCTCATCTACACAACATTCCCGCAAAGCGGGTAAAATCGGGGCCATGCATACGATCTCGATACCGATCCCAACTGAACCATTTGATTTTAGAGCCACAGTAACCGACCACGGCTGGTACTTGCTTGCCCCGTGGCGCTGGCGGCCGGATGACGCAACCCTAGAACGAGTCGAACGGCTTCCCTCCGGCCGGGTTGTGCTACTGCATATTTGGCAAGATGGCGAGACACTAAAGTTAGGCTGTGCAGAATCACTTGATGCGGCCGAATGGGATTATGCGCAAACCTCAATCCGGCGCTCGCTACGCATCGATCAAGATTTTGCTCCTTTTTATCAGATGGCTCAGAACGCAGCGGACCAAGCGTTATGGCAGGTTGTCAAACACGGCCGGGGGCGACTCATGCGTACACCGACCCTATTTGAAGACGTCATAAAAATGATCTGCACCACCAACATCACATGGTCTCAAACAGAGCAGATGAGCGCACGAATCTGTGAAAACTTAGGCTCTCCGTATCCGGCAGACCCCACGCGGAAGGCTTTCCCTATGCCACATCAAGTGGCTGAAGCCAGCGAAGAAACTTTTACAGACAAAGTTCGACTTGGGTATCGCAATGCATCGGTACAACATTTAGGGCGAGAGATCGTTACCGGAAATTACAATCTCGAAGAGTTAAATCAATCTCCGCTTCGGGGTGAAGCGCTGCGCAAAGAGCTCCAAAAGTTAAAAGGGGTCGGTCCATACGCAGCCGCATCAGTTGCAGGGTTATTGGGAGATTACACTTACCTACCGGTTGACTCCGCATTTCGTGAGCACGTGCGCAACAAATATTTTGACGGGGACAAAACGGTTCCTGATGCCAAGATGATGTCAATCTATGAGGGCTGGGCAGAATGGAAACAGTTGGCCTATTGGTTCGACCGGGATAGATAATCGAAGACCGGCCCGCCTATTGGGTTAACTCAAGGAAATCACCGGCCGGTTCGTCGTTAATGTCTAACAACAGGCGTTCGCCCGTAGCCGGATCATACCATCCGATAATTAGTTGTTGAACATCCATAATGCTGCCCGCGATCGGATTATCCGCTTCGATTAAATCGGCCGGAACTTCAAGCCGATGCAGCTGCACAATGGTGTCATCTTTCCCCCAAGAAGCGGTCGGAGCCGACAGTAAATCTTCCTGACTAATCATCGTGCCATCGCGACTAAAAATCTGCGTAAATAACACCAAATCGCCAGCGGGTGGTTCGACAACCTGCCACACGGTCATAATCGCGACCTGCTCATTTTGAGGGTCGGGGCGCACTTGAAATGCGGCCAAATCAATCATCTCTCCAAATTGAATCACATCATTTGATTGCACCAAGAAATCAGTAAAATCTCGGCGCAAGTCGGGCCCATTCAGCTCAATTTGACGCAGTACACCGTCAATGTCAGCGGGGTCATCTGCTTCTTCGTCAGTCGTGTCAGGATTGGCCGCTGGCAGCATAAACAATGGGGCCAGTTGTGTGTCAATTAGCGTAAAAGTCTCACCGGCCGGAATCAACAGGCTCTGTCGGCCGTCGAACGTTTTGATGGTTACGTCTGGATCGCTGTTGGCCAGTTGAGCCACCGCACCGTCATGATACCTGCCTGGTTCATCAACTGACAGGGCGACAGATCCGCTAAACGTCTCATCCAGCTCAGAAATCGCATCGAAGACGGCCGTTTCATACTGTAAGCGAACTTCTGGGTGAGATCCCCAATCAACAAAATAGGTTTGCACCGTGTTGAGTCCCAAATAAGCGAATAAAAATAGAAGCATCGCCCCGCCCAAAACACGGGTGTTTTCAGACGACCAACCCCACAATCGGTCGAGAAAAACGGCTGGAAAAATATAAACAACGGGCATAATCGCTACCGCTTGGGTTGTCGCTAAGAATGACCCGGTCACGAACACCGGAATCAACCCAAGTAATAGCCATGCAAAAATAAAACCGGCCGGTTTTTCAAACAGGTCACCGGCCACCTCTTCATCCTTTTTAAAAAACCAAATAGCGATGAGACCAAAGTAAAAAAAGGCGGCAAAAAGCGGTGCTAAAATCGGCCGTTCAGGGATATTGTAGCGCCACGCTGAATCCCCCACAGTCACGATCAGGCGAATGCCTTCTGAGATATTGTTGAGCAATAAAGACCAGTTCCCGTTCCCCGCTTCGGTGAGCGGACCGGCCAAATCACGGATACGACTTTCGGCCGAAGGGTTGCGGGCTAAGAAGATAAGCAACGGTGAAGCGACAGCCCCCATCGTCCCCAACGCAGCCAAGGTCTGCTGCCACATCGCAGTGAATTTCTGCCGTTGAAACAACAGCCACCAAAGCAGCGCGGCAGGCAGCAGCAGCCACATGATTCGGGCCGGAATATAAGTGTAAAAAGAAAGGCCCAACATGAGGCCAGATAAAAGCCAAGTGGGAACCCGTCTGGTTTGATTGTGGTCTGATCGGGTGGCTATCAGCCAAAAATAGATACCCAGCACCAAAAAGACAGGCATGGTGACGGTACGTAACGCATGACGAGAGACCATCACGGGCCAAAAGCTGAGCCCAAGCATGGTGGCGGTTAATAGCGCAACCCGGCCGGAAAACAGTTTTTTAACCAGTGCATAAGTGGCGATGATCAGCACCAAGCCAAACATGGCCGAAACCAAACGAGGCGCCAGCCAGGTTGGCCCTAAAACAGCCATCAAAAGCGCGGTCACGTAATCAAACAGCGGTTCGCGCCCATTGGCAACAGCAAAATAAATCGGCCGTTCAACGCCGGTCACTATATTCCATGCACTAATTCCATGGACCGCTTCGTCATGGGTTAACCCGGGTGGCGTGCTAGATAACCCGATAAAGCGTAGCGCGGCGGCGGAAAGCATGACGGTCAACAGAATCAGTTGATCTCGTCTCGATTTAGATAATTTCATAAGCAGGATGATACATAGCACCTCTGCGGGATGCCAGCTTAAGAAGCACCTGTTAAAATATTAATGTCAGATAGGGACAGTTAATAGGGATAGAGAGTCTCTTAACGCACTTATTACTGTCATTCAACCTTTTAAACTCCTAAAATAAATTTACAAAAATGATACGGTCGAGTCAGAATTTGGTAGCGGATTTGCTTAAAACATCCCTACCTTCCATTCTCTTGTCTCTATCTTTTCTAAAAAATCATGGCATTAGCAATTGGCATCGTCGGCCTGCCAAACGTCGGCAAAAGTACAACATTTAACGCGCTTACTAAAGAGCAAAACGCAGAAGCGGCTAACTACCCGTTCTGTACCATCGAACCGAACAAAGCGATTGTCACCGTACCCGACAGCCGGGTAGATAAATTAATCGAGTTGGTTAACCCACAAAAATCGATCTATTCCACCATTGAATTTGTAGACATCGCCGGGCTTGTGGCAGGTGCATCGCAAGGTGAGGGGATGGGGAACAAGTTCTTAGGGAACATCCGCGAAACCAACGCGATTGTGCATGTCGTACGCTGCTTTGACGATGAGAACGTTGTTCACGTTGATGAACGTGGGCCAGACCCGATTCAAGATATTGAAATTATCAATACCGAATTGTTGTTGGCAGATATCGAGCAGCTAGACCGCAAAATCGAACGGCTGGTCCGGACTGCTCGCACAGATAAAGCGCTACGGCCGATGCTTGAATTGGCTCAGGCTTTGAAAGAACATACCAACGATGGAAAGTCTGTCGCATCATTTCCAGATCGGGAAAACCCGCTATTTGCCGAATTGCTGCATGAAATGCGCTTTTTAACGGGTAAAACCGTCATTTATGCAGCAAACGTCAGCGAAGATGATTTGGTTGATGGAAACGAATATGTCAAACAAGTGGAAGCATATGCGGCCGAAAACAACGCAGAAGTTGTAATCTTGTGTGCCAAATTTGAAGAAGATATGGCTGGCCTAACGGATGAAGAACGTCAAGAATTTTTAACCGAGATGGGTGTAGAAGAAAGTGGTCTAGACCAGATTATTCGCAAGGGTTACCATGCTTTGGGATTGATCAGCTACTTTACGGCCGGTGAGAAAGAGGTACGTGCATGGACGATCAAAGATGGCTGGAAAGCACCGGCCGCTGCGGGTGTGATCCATACCGACTTTGAAAAAGGCTTTATCCGCGCAGAAGTCATCAACTTTGATAGCTGGCAGAAACATGGCAGCGAAGCGGCTGTAAAAGCAGCCGGTGAAATGCGGACAGAAGGAAAAGAGTACGTGGTCAAAGATGGCGACGTCATGCACTTCCGGTTCAATGTCTAATTCACCAATAGAGGCAGGAGGTCCTGCACAACTATCTTCTGCCTCTTCCTTGTTTTGGGGGACCGCTACAGCCTGCGCCATAGGCACACTCTACTACTTACTCAACTTTGCCCCGGCCGTCACAGACTGGTGGCTCACCTTCCATCCGATTACCCAACACGTGCGGGCGCCGTATGATGCCGGTATCCATTATGCCTACCCACCTTGGACCGCTATTTTTCTATGGCCGTTTGGCGCAATCGACATCGACCTAGCACGAGGGTTAATCGGTGCCCTGACGGTCATGATTTGCGCCTTCACGATTCAGAGCTTAGGCGGCAAGCTTTATGCATTCCTATTCACGTTTTTATCAGTCCCTTTTTTTCAACTGGTGATCAACGGGCAGATTGATGCGCTCCCGATTCTAGGGCTTGGCTTGCTCGCGTTAGAGTCGACATGGAGCAGCTATTTAGGTGTTTGGTTCGTAGCAGCAAAGCCGCAAATCTTTGTCTTTGCAATCCCGATCTACTGGTGGAACTTTAAGCAGCGTTGGCCCCTGCTAGGCGTTACGGCGGGATTAGGGCTTGTTACGCTGATCATTTGGTGGATGTGGCCACTAGACATGCTAGAAATGGCTCGTCGACTTTATACCGGCCGGGACACGAGTCTTTACCCATGGGGTATTCCGATCGGTCTGGGGCTTTTCGCCTACGCATGGCTCCAAAAGGATGGGGCCTGGGCGGCTGTAGCAACCTTCTTTTTTACCCCATACTTTCCCCCATACTCCCTAACCGGCATCTTTCTTGTTGCCTACTGCAGACTCCCGCGCAGTTGGTCGATGGCTCTTTTTGTGCTCAACTGGGTTATCGGCATTTATTATCTGACGACGCCGCTACCCACTTAAGTCTGACCCTTTATTTAGGTATTTAGCAAAAGGGTCATGGCCAGCGTCATCGTTCCATTCATACTCAGAAACCATTGCGGCCCAGTCCGCTCGTTCTCGGCCGAATAGGTTAGAGACAATGCCCAGCGCCATGTCGGTACCGGCCGAAACGCCCGAGGCGGTAACGAACGGGCCGTCTTCAACCCAGCGAGCCTCTGCTACCCATTCAACCTGATCACTCTGAGAGACGGCCATATCAAAATAAAGCTTATTCGATGTCGCCCGACGGCCGTCAAGTAGCCCCGCTTTTGCCAGCAATGCAGATCCGGTACACACAGACATTGTGTATCGGGCGGTTTGACTCCGATTGCGCAAAAATTCGAGCATCTGTTCATTTTTTAATTCAGCCAGCGTCCCGATCCCCCCAGGTACTAAGATGAGATCGAGCGGAGGACAATTATCAAAGCTAAAATCTGCGACAGTTTTAGGCCCTTGGGTAGACTTTACCGGCCCTGCTTTTTCAGCAACGGTTACAATTTCAATTTCATTTAGGATGCCAAACATTTCGAGCGGCCCGTACATATCGAGCAACTCAAAGTTTTCATAAAAAACCGCGCCTAGGATCATTTTTTTCTTAGCACTCATGTCTATCCTCTCTAATCTATTTCCTAAATTATTCAGCACCCCAACTATTTTCGCCAGATTGGCCCAGTTTTTAGCTCATCTTTCCACAGAGCACAGATCCTTTTGTCTAACTGGGCCAAACTGCTGAACAATTACCTGTTTTCTAAATTATCTCACTAAACCTGGCATTAAACACCCTTTCAGATAGCATTATATTTTCAGGTTTAAAAGCTAACGGCTGAACATTCAACATATCAGATTGAGTGATCAGGCTCATCTTGGAGAGGAAAATGGCTCATTTAGAAACAAAGCACACCACACGAGACGGGGAAGAACTATATTTGCAAGCATGGATCCCAGACGATTTCAAAGCGGCCGTGCTTATCGTTCACGGGCTAGCTGAACACAGCGGCCGATATGCGCATGTGGCTGAGTTTCTAACTGAAAACGGATATGCCGTTTATACGTTTGACGGCCGGGGGCACGGCAAAAGCGTTGATGGCCCCCCAGACGCCTTTTACCCTTCTATCGATGATTATACTGACGATGTTGCCGATTTATATGGCAAGATGAAACAGCATGCGGCCGGAAAACCCTGCTTTATCTTTGGCCACAGCATGGGCGGATGCATCACCAGCTATTATGAAATTACTCAACATCCTGATACAGCCGGCATTCTGCTCAGCGGCCCGGCCGTCATTGTCGGTGACGACATCTCCCCCTTCTTAATTCGGATCTCTAAATTGCTCAGCCGCATCGCCCCAAAAATGGCAACCACAGTGCTTGATGGCAGTTCAATTTCACGCGACCCGATCGAAGTTGAAAAATATAACAATGACCCGCTCAACTATCGGGGTGGCATTCGGGCACGTGTCGGTGCAGAGATGCTAAAAGCGATCAATACGATTACCGAAAAGACGGCTCAGTTTAAGAACCCGGTTCTGATTATGCATGGCACTGCGGACCGCATTGCCTCCCCCGCAGGCAGTCAAAATTTGTACGATGGGGCCGGCTCTACTGACAAAACGCTAAAACTATATGATGGTTTGTTTCACGAGCTAGTCAACGAACCGGAAAAAGAAATGGTGATGAATGACATGTTGGCTTGGATGGAAGCTCGGCTATAGGCTGTAGGGACCCATTTAGGCTGGTCGTTTAAGCCAATCGAACTGCTTGCCCAATAGCTCGAAACCGACTGATCGATAGAGTCTTTGGGCCGGCTGGTTGGGGCTTTCTGTGTACACTTGTGCCGCCCGCATACCGGCCGCCTGCATCTCTTGCATCGTTCTTGTTAGCAACGCTTTTGCCAGCCCCAACTGCCGTCTTTTAGGATGGGTGCCAACAGGCTCAAAAATACCGATTTTACGCTCCGCATCTAACCAACCCAATGCGAATGCTGATAACCGGCCGTTGGGGGCCACAGCAACAAAATCGAGTGCAGACCGTTGATAAATGTCGGTTTGCATCAGTTTATAGTAACTTTCGGCCGAAACATCGCCAGAGAAAAAGGCTTTGTTGTGCAGCTTGGCGCGTGCAGCAACATCTAAGTCAGAGACTTTTCGAATTTCATAGCCATCTGGCAAAGTGGGAACTTCGATTTTTTCTTCTAGCTGATGTTGATACCAAACATAGTGAAACATGTCTTGCCGAAAACCAGCTTCACTTAGCAAAGTCATCCGTTCAGCATCCCAATCCAAGACCTGCACCTTGAGTTGTGCATAGCCACGATCCTTAAATGGAATGGAGCGAAAGCGTTGATCCCCCCAACGCAAGATCCGTTTATCTAACCCACAGTCGCGCATGTCGGGCAACATAATCATGTCTAGCCCATGGTGGGCGGCCGAATACCAGCCGAGTCCGACGACAGTGCCGTTCTCCTGTTCTTCCCAAAGCTGAACGGCCGCTTTCGGGTCAAATTGAGCAGAACGAAAGAAGCGCCACGCGATATCACCAGCGTGAATGTGCTGCGTAGAGTTTGTGCTCGCCAAGGCAACGGCCTGCACAAATTGTGTCACTTTCTCAAAATCGTCCGGCCGTCCAAACGGCCGAGATAGAATCTGCACGTTATTCCCCATTTAACCAACCTAAAACATCGTCGATATTTTTATCAGGTGGGAAAACTGGATAAAACACCTTTTCGATTTTGCCATCAACTGCGATCAACGTCAGCCGCTTGTACAACTTTAACCCGGCCACCAAGCTCGAATCCATCATCGGAAGATTCAGCTTTTCTTGCAAGATTAGCCCTTGATCGCTCAACATCTCAAACGGCAAATGCAGCCGTGCTTTCGCCTCTTTTTGATAATCGGTGTCTTGGGTGCTAAGCCCATACACTTGGCTGTTTAAAGCTTGAAGTTCTTGATAATGGTCCCGAAAACTGCATGACTGCGGCGTACAGCCTCGTGCCCCCGGTACCTGCTCCCAACCGTCTGGCAGAGCCACATCCGGTCGGCCGGTCATCGGATAAATGTAAATGACAACCCGCCCGCTGATTTGGTCAAGAGTAATTTGCTCGCCGTTTGTGGCGGTTAGCGTCACAGACGGCAAACTCAGACCGGTTAGGTGATCTGCACCACCATCGTCGGCCGGAATCGGGAGGTTTTCGGGAAGGTTTGTAAGTGCCATTTGGCTCGCTAAGACTTTTCAGGTTTTAAACACCTAAAAAGTCTTAATTAACTAAAATCCTTCGAGTTCAGAAAGGTCAGCGATTCCTTTCGCCAATCCCGCAATCCCTTGCATCAAGGCCAGCCGGTTATTACGCACATTTTCATCCTCGTCCATCACCATCACATCATCAAAGAATTTATTAATGGCGGGGGCCAATTGCCACAAACTGGCAACGAAGGTGGCGACTGTGCCGTCAGCGGCCAACTGCGCGCCACCAAGTGCGGCCGCAAGGTCTTTTTCTTGGTCGAGTGTCAGGTCAGAGACACGCAGCTCGTGCTTGTCGGTGACTTTACGAATAATACGCACGCAGCGCGCATACGCATCCAACATCGATTCCCAACCATCCGCTTTGATCGCTGCGTCTAAATCAGCCACCGCTTGAGATGCCATAAATGGATCATGTGCCTGTTCGCTTAACACCGATCGGACCAGTGCGGGGCCAAAGCCTTTGCCTTCTAGAATCACACTCAAGCGATCCTGGATAAAGGCCATCGTCCCTTTTTGCTGATCCCAACCCGCGTTAATTTTGTCGCTTTCTGGCATTAAGGCTGCGGCCGCTTTGATCCCGTCTCGCAAGTCTAAGCTCACTTTATTAGCGATTAAATTTTCAACAATATGAATCGCCGCCCGGCGCAGAGCGAACGGGTCGTTAGATCCTTTGGGGGCCAGTCCGGCCGCAAACAGGCCGGTCAAACTGTCCAAACGGTCAGCGATAGCGACCGCCATCCCCGCTTTCGTTTGCGATACCCCGTTATATTGCTCAGCGATAGCATCAGCAACTGAAGAACTTTCGCCGCTCATACGGGCATAGTTACCACCCATAATCCCCTGCAACGAAGTCATTTCAACAACCATGTTGCTGCCCAAGTCCGCTTTCGCTAAGGATGCTGCACGTGCAGCCGTCGCTTTATCAGCATCATTTAACCCAAGCATGTTGGCCACCGGGTCGATCAATTTTTCTAAACGATGGGTTTTGTCCAGCATCGATCCCAAGTCGCCTTGGAATGTCAGCTTATCGAGCTCGGGCAAGAAATCAGTGATCTTTTTCTCTTTGTCATTGTCGTAGAAGAAAACAGCATCAGAAAAACGAGCGCGAATCACCTGTTCGTTCCCATGCACCACTTTGTCTAAATGCTCGCTATCCCCATTGCGTACGCCGATAAAGTTGGGCAGTAATTTTCCAGCCTTGTCGTAAACGGGGAAGTACCGTTGATGCTTACGCATCACGGCTACCAGCACTTCGTCCGGCAGTTGCAAAAAGCGGTCTTCGAATGATCCGACAAAAACGGTCGGCCGTTCGATCAAGTAGGTGACTTCTTCTAACAATCCGGCATCATCAGGAATGGTGCCGCCGATTTCTTCGGCCGATTGTTTCGCTACGCTGGCGATAATGTGTTTACGCTTGCTGGCGTCAATCACAATCCCATGGGCGGCCATCATTTTTTCATAGTTGGCGGCGTTATCAACCACAATCTCTGGTGAGCTTTCGGGCCGCAAGCCGCGACTTGTCCGGCCGCTGGCGATACCGGCATATTCGAAGCTAACTTGGTCCGGGCCATAAAGGGCTACAAACCAGCGTAACGGCCGTGAATAAGCGATATTGCTGGCGTTCCAGCGCATCGCTTTCGGGAACTTAATTCCGGCGACAATGCCAGCAAGATTTTCAGCCAAAACCGTTTGGACCGGCTGACCTTCCTCAAAAACGGTAGCGACAACATAGCGCCGTTTCCCATCTTCTTTGATGCGTAATGCCGAAACATCCAGCCCTTTCCCTTTGGCAAAGCCGATACCCGCTTTAGTCGGGTTTCCGTCCGCGTCAAACGCACGGTCGGCGGGTGGACCGGTCACTTCACTTTCAAAATCAGTTTGGCGCGCCGCCATCCCTGAAACAATGACCGACAACCGGCGCGGTGTACCAAACACGTAAACTTTATTGTAGCTAATGCGTAGCTCTTTGAGTAAAGCTGGGATCGACTTTTCGAGCTGACCAACCGCATTTGGCACATCTTGGGCCGGTAGCTCTTCCGATCCGATCTCAAGCACAAATGTGTGTGTGCCATCGGTAATCGTTGTTTCAACCGGTGCCGCAGTTTCTAACGGTTGTGCCTGCCACCCGTTTGTTTTTATCTCTTTTAGCGGATGCCCCATTTCTTCTCGTTGGGCCGCATATTGTTTAGAAATTGCGCGTGACATATTCCGCATACGCCGGAAATAGTTGGCTCGTTCGGTCACACCGACCGCTCCGCGGGTGTCCAACACGTTAAACAGATGGGAACATTTCAGGTTGTAATCGTGTGCCGGAATCACCAGCCCATGCTCTAAACAGTTACCCGCTTCCCGCTCGTAAATATCATATGTTTGGCGCAAAGCGTTTTCATCCGCTACGTTGAAGTAGTATTCGCTGTGTTCGATCTCTGATCTAAGCAACACTTTGTCATACCCCACACCGTTTCCATAATGGATGTCCCAAACGCTATCAACCCCTTGCAGTGTTGAAATAATTCGGTCTAACCCGTAGGTCAGCTCCACAGCCACAGGGTCAAGATCCATGCTGCCTGCCTGCTGAAAATAGGTGAACTGGCTAATCTCTTGACCATCTAACCACACTTCCCAACCAAGTCCCCACGCACCCAAAGCGGGTGATTCCCAGTTGTCCTCAACAAAACGCAGGTCGTGCTCTTTCCGGTTAATGCCGATCGCTTCAAGCGACTGCAAATAGAGCTCCTGCGGGTTGCCGGGATCTGGCTGCAAAATAACCTGTAGCTGATGGTGCATTTGCAGCCGGTTCGGGTTTTCGCCAAAGCGGCCGTCATCCGGCCGGACAGAAGGTTCGACATAAACGACGTTCCATGGCTCTGGACCCAAAACGCGCATCACAGTCGCCGGGTTCATCGTTCCGGCCCCGACCTGCACGTTGTATGGCTGGGCGATGACGCACCCATGATCTTTCCAAAATTCTTGTAGACGCAGAATCACGTCGTTGAAACTTAGCGGTTCAGACATATTTTATAGTTCTTGGTCATTAATCAGATCAGGCTGATTGGTGACTGCTATCTGTTGAGTGTGTTTGGGTTAGTGGGGCTAACCAATTAGCTCGTAAGTTTATCAGATTTACAGGGGGGCGGTGACCCGATTTGGGGAATAGTTACAAGGGAAAAGCCCGGCCGGTTTATCCAGTGGCTGATCAGGTATACAAATCACATATTTGGGTCGTTGCATAAATGCCGTGTTGAGAGGCTAAACAATGATGAAACTTAATCAAACAGCAATGCGTCGAGAATATCTTGTCGCCACTCCTCACGGTCATGATCATAGACGCCAAATTCATTACTCAATTCAAAGTAAGCCCAGTAAATGCCATTGTCTTCGGCCGCTTGGCGCATCGACCGGATCCACGCTTCACGCGAGGGTCGATCTACCGGATCGCCTGGGTGATCATACACGCCGAACTCACCCAGATAAAGCGGTACGCCGTTGGCAGCGGCCCACTCGGCCGACCGGCGCATCAGCCGCTGATGCAGCTCCGCTTCAGTAACAATGATCGGTTCGCATTCGCTTAGTGCCTGATCAAACCCAATGCACAAATCAGCCCTTGCCAGCGTTGGGGACACTAAATTTTCAGATGTCAGCTGCACAGAAATCGCACGAATATCACCACAGCTTGAAACGTCGGCCTGCATTTCTACCCACCCATCATCCCGCGTTATCGCCGGTTTAAAATCAACGATGATGACCTCGTCAACAACATTGCACAACGCGACAGCCTCAAACGCTTGATCTGCCACGACGGTGAGTGAATCAAACACCCCTGCAGCCACTCCTAAATATGTCGCCGAAAATGCAGCATACTGACGCTGAAACGCAACGTTATATCCATCGGCCGTGCGTTCCAGTGTGCTATCCCATGTACCATTTTGCCAAGCGGCTCCCAAGGTGGGCCACTCAGGCCGCCACACTTGGCCTGTAGCTGGCGGTGGGTCAAACCAAGTCGCCCCTTGAACGGTAAATTCGATCGGATCATAGACGTGGACTGTCGCCATCAAATGATCGTCGGCCGGTAACACCAACTCATCCAGCCGATTTGGATGATTAAATCCTACCGGGCCAATAATCACCAGCCGGTCAGGATTCGTTTCCCGAACCACAGCCAAGGTATCGGCCAAAATTTGGTTCCACAATTCTGGTTGATCATTAAAAGCGCCCGTTGGCTCATTGTTTAGCTCAAACACAACCGTAGCCGGCCGGTCGGCATACCGTACCCCAATTTGACGCCAAATCGCCAACAGCTGATCCCGATTGCCTAACGGGTCCGCGTCGAGCTCTTCAAAATGATGGGTATCGATCACCGCCGTTAGGCCAACCCGAGCAGCTTGGTCTAATAGCCAATCCACTTCACCAAAAAACGCTTCATCTATTAAAAAACTTGGCGCAGGGCCGGTATGGGCCGACCAGCGAATGGGGATGCGAACATGGTCAAATCCAGCTTCAGCCACCAAATCAAAAAAGTGTTGTTCAATCGGCGTTCCCCACTGCCCACGGGGTTCTACCTCAAAATCTCCTGCTAAGTTAACCCCCCGGCTTAATTCTGGTTTTATATCAATCGGTAACGGTGTGATAGTTGCAGTTGCGGTCGGCTCCGTTACCACCGGTATTTCTGTGGGTACAGGTTCGGCGGTCGCTGTCGATTTAATTTCTGCCAGTATAGGCTGCGAATCGGTTTGAGTTGGGACAAGGGTGGGTGATACAGTTGCCAAAGCCGGTTCCGTATTCTCCGAGTTATCTGATTGGCATGCAGAAAATAGGACGCAGACCAACACCATAAAAATGACAGCTATTTTTGTTTGCATATCGATTTCATCTCTATAAAAAATTTAGCTAACTGATATCCCTTGTCAAACTAAAAAGGCCGGCCGATAAAATTATTTTAGCGACCGGCCCATTGTTATTTAGACTAAGACAGATTGAATCAGTATAGGGTGCTATTTTAACTAAGATTGATTCGAAAAAGCTACCTTAGTTTCACAAATGAATCACTCGCCTTGATCAGATCTGTCTATGTCACGAGATTATAATCCCTTGCTGTCAAAATCACTGGCGTCATGGCGCTCAGGAACCTGTTCATCTTCTGGTCCCCAACCACGATTCACCATCCGACCCCGCTTAACCGCGTCTCTTTCCCCAATCTCATCAGTCCAGCGAATCAGGTTTTTATATGTGTCTGCTTCTAAAAACTCGGCCGCATTATAAACAGCCCCTTTCACAACACCCCCATACCATGGCCAAATCGCCATATCAGCAATGGTGTACGCATCACCTACCATGTACCGGTTTTTAGCCAGATGCTTATCGAGTAGATCGAGCTGGCGTTTCGTCTCCATGGTAAAGCGATTGATCGGGTACTCCATTTTGTATGGAGCATAGCTATAAAAGTGACCAAATCCACCACCTAAATAAGGGGCCGATCCGACTTGCCAAAACAACCATGACAGACACTCGGTCCGTTGAGCTGGGTCCGTCGGCAAGAATGCACCGAACTTTTCGGCCAAATAAAGCAAAATTGAACCGGACTCGAAAACTCGCGTCGGCTCTGGGGTGCTACGGTCTAATAAAGCTGGGATTTTAGAATTGGGGTTCACATCGACAAAACCACTGCCAAATTGCTCCCCCTCACCGATATTGATGAGGTAAGCGTCGTATTCCGCTCCGCTGTGCCCGGCCGCAAGCAGCTCTTCCAGCATCACCGTTACTTTGACACCGTTGGGGGTCGCCAATGAATACAGCTGTAGGGGATGTTTACCAACAGGCAGTTCTTTGTCGTGGGTGGCTCCTGAAATAGGTCGATTAATATTGGCGAACCGGCCGCCAGATTCTTGATCCCACTTCCAAACTTTGGGGGGAACATATTCGGTTGAATCAGTCACTGAAATTGTCTCCTTTTTTTATCTTTAACATGGGATTCCCATGCAAACAGATTCTTATGACGCTAAGGAGTATAGTCAACCTTACCGGATAGGCGTCCCCACCTATGCACTTTTTATGGTTGGTTTAGATCGGCCGTTTAAACACGTAGAATGATTTCGGATACCCTATTTGGTGTGGGCGATCATGATCCTCTGTACGTACCGTCTGAATCCCTGCCAACTCCCATCCCTTTTGCCCCAGCTTTTCAAGCCCTTCTTGCAGTCCGGTCGTTTCACCATCGATGTCTAAGGTCCAAAACCCTTTTTGCTCGCGGAACAAACCGCCACGTTTTGTTATTTGAGCAGCACAATCACAAATTTTATATTCCCAAATCGGTAAACTCATTCGGTATCCTCCAAACTCATCTGAACTCGGGCCCACGCAAGTAGAAGCCCATCTAATAAACTATTCTACTAAAGATCACGATTAATCGTCGCATGTTGAGACGTATCACCCAGCCAACCAAATAGCGCCAACAGCGGCTCGTCTAATGTGCGTGTACCGTGCGACAACCACGGCCGATGATAAATCGGTGTCCCCGGCTCTTGTATTTGCCAATCACTTTCGGCCGACCACCATTCTGCGCGACCAGAAATAGGCACATAGATTTCTGCAGCTAAATGATTATGGGGCGGATACAAACAATCCGGGCTGATAAGAATCATGCCGACCGCAATTTCAAGGTTTTTAACCATGCCAAAAGAGCCAACATAGAGGTTATACCCATACCAGTTGCGGAATCGTCCTAGGCTTTCATCATTAATGTAGTTGGGGTTTCTGTGCCAGTTCACCGTCTGCCAGTCGGCATCAACCGCTTGTGCCACTGCAGACAAATTACCGGCCGGGGCATTCTCGACCACCGCGTGGCGATAGTCCCATGCAGGCAAAGGATCAGGATTGGCCGGAGACCAAGTTAAATCGATAGAAGCAAATATTTCAGAGATCGTCTGTACAACATCGGCCCCCTCATCCATTCTTTCAACTGTGTCGGCAAACAGCCGGTTTATCGTTTTTTGCAACTGTTGGGTCATAGACCCAAGTTTATTGCACTAGCGATAAAAACCAAACATTCCGTCTTTTAGACCCACTTCGCATGTACGGCATAATCACCCACAACATGCCGATCGCCCCGCACAAAATGACCATCTGTACATCGCTAATCGACCCAAGAACTTGATCTAATCGCCAAGCGTTAAAGCTTTGCTCAAATGATGTATGCGCACCAGCTGCACCTAGCCATATGAAGAGTAGAAGGGCACCCATTGCAGCAACAACGAAAGCAGGCACAAAGTCTAGCCACTGTATGCGAAACGGTTCCGGCTCAATCGTCGGCCGGATCGACGTCATTGTGCGGCCAATAAATCCGGCCGGTAGCGCATCTGGCCCTAGCTGTTCAAACAATTGATTCAGCTGATCATCGTTATGATCGTTATAGTCGTGTTGCATTTCAAAATCAGACATTATTTACTCACCCAAGCAGATTCTAATCGATCTTTCAACATTTTTCTAGCCCTAAAAATACCGGTTTTCACCGTTCCTAGTGGCAAATCAGTAACCTGCGCAATTTCTTGATAGCTTAATTCGTTCACGTGTCTTAGCACAATCAATAGTCGATAACTTTCTGGCAATGTGTTAATCGCATCTGATAGCTCGACGACCGCTTCATTTCGAATCATCTGCGTTTCAATCCGTGGCGTCTGGTCAGACAACCCGACTGAATCGTCAGGGTCAACTGCGGCTAAATCCCGCTTCAAGTTCGGCAACCGGTTGTAGCACAGATTGGTCGCAATTCGGTATAGCCAAGTCCTAAACTGAGCGTCACCTCGGAACTTCGCCAAATTCTGCCAAGCCCGAATAAATGTCTCTTGTGCCAGATCTTCAGCCTCTTGAGTATTGGGCAGCAAGCGATTGGTAAGTGTAAACACATACCGGGCATGATGATTAACCAGCGCTTCAAATGCGCGGGTATCTCCTCCTTTCGCTCGCTTAATTAAGATCTTTTCAGCAGTCATATCACGTTCGCTGTCTTCTATTATCTTATTAGAGCAGATAAATCATAAAAAGTTTCACCAATTTAAAAATTGCCTAAATTCAATCTTCCCAGACCTCAATCTAAAGTTCGATCGGTTCAGATCATCCAATTTTCTACAGAATCTAAATAATAGGAAAAGATCGCTTTGGTGTAACATTCAATCAGCTATCACATTCTCCTACAGGTTGGTCTCTTTTGAAAAATGTTAATGAAAATATGTCGCCTGCAATTCTGCCCTAGCGTTTTGTATATTCGGCGAATATGATTGCTTCCAATCGGCCGAACAGCTTTGACCTTTGGCATGGCTACGATTAATTTTCACAATAAAATCGATTTTGAAACCAAAATCAAAACTCGTGAAACTTTTTTGAAACAACTCGGTCTAAACAAGTGTAAGGCCATTTCGAGACAACATTCATCTGTTGCAATCAATTCAAAATTGGCTAAACGTGATTCAATCGTTCAAATTGGATCCAAGTTTTTGTGAGATCGTCAACAGGTTAAATCAAACAGTTGGCACAAGGTGAACCCATGATTATCGAAGATGTTATTTTATCCATCACAATCCCATTTATGCTGATGTTTATCGCCAGCACGGTAGCAGTTGTATTTGTTCGGCTTCTTAAGCATAGAGAGATAATGCAATATGCCAAACTTGGTATGTATCCTCCCTACCAGCTAGTAAGATCTATGAAACCGAACAAAACCCTAAAGAGGGGTATTAATACCGCGGCCGCTGGATTTGGTATCACATTCGGCCTGATGTTCATCGGCTTTGGCCCATGGTTGATTGCAGGCATCATCCCACTATTTGTTGGTATGGGTCAACTGGTTAGCGGTTGGATGGAAATGCGTGCTGGGGTTGAAGATCCACCGGAAGATTGGATCGATGAACCTCAAGTTATTGAAAAACAGCCAGAAGATTTTGAAATCAATTTGTAAACCGGTCTGTTATCGTAACATCGGGAGGCTGGACCCTCGCGCAGGGGCGGTTGTGACTGTCCGTCCCTGCGCCTTCCTTTTTTAGCGCAGTTTCTACACAAAGAATTCCTTTAACAGCGGCGGCACACTGACACACACACACACTAGTCAGTTGACTTTTCCCTTTCGAACACCTTAGCGAAAATCCCGTGTCGTCGCTGCTAAAGTTTTCCATCTGATAGGTGATAGGCAAACAAAACAAGCCTTTCACCTATCAGATTCTACATAGCCTATCGCATCACATATAGCGCAAAAAAGTTTCCGGATCATTCAAAAAATCACGCGTTAGCGTCACATGCTCCAACTCCTCCCAGCCTAGCTCCTGCACTTGTCCCTCATCAAAACTCAAAATTTGCGCCCCTGGATAAGCCATCAAAATCGGCGAATGGGTTGCGATTATAAATTGCGCATTTTGCTCTTCTATCATCTGCTTTAACAACGAAAGAAAGCCCAATTGACGAATAGGGGACAAGGGTGCTTCCGGCTCGTCTAGCAGATAAATGCCATTTGGAATAAACCGATTCTGAAACAAGGTCAAAAAACTTTCCCCATGAGACTGACTGTCTAACCCATCCCCATAACGTCTTTTTAGAGCACCAAGTTCTTTATAGATCGGCCCCAACTGCAATCCGCGCGCATAATCATCCCGGCCGTTGGCAGCATATTCATTTTTGATCCGTTCTTCTTCTATTTTTAGGTCAGCCTCCAGCTGTTGGATCCGTTTTGCAAAACCGAAAAAATCTTCCGCCCGCAGAAAGAAACCGGCCCGCGTACGCGCATGCCATGTTAGCTTTAAATAATCGGCCAACGGCCGCACGGCATCCAATGTTTTGTCGCTACGTAGCGGTTCCCCCCCTACGGCCGGTAGATCAATCGCGCACGCCAAAGCTTCTAACAACGTCGACTTGCCTGAGCCATTCTCGCCAACTAAAAATGTGATGGGAACCCGCAGCTCAATCGGCTGGAGCGATTGCACCACCGGCACCCCAAAAGGGAATGTGCGGTCAAGTTCGGCCGGTATCGGTTTGATTCCTATTTCTCTTAAGTGCAGCATTTATTTGGGTGATCTCACAATGTACGCCTGTTTTTCATCACCATCAAACCCACAAGCCTGATAAAACGCATGGGTTAATTCTTCTTTTGATCCGGTCATGAGCATGACTTTATAGCAGTTTTGGGACCATGCATATTCAATCGCATGTTGTATCACCCGTTTCCCATACCCGGCTCTCCGACATGCCGCATCAGTCACCACATTCTCAATTATCGCATACGGCCGGGCAGATCTGGTCAGATTGGGGATAACATTCAAATAGCAGGTCGAAACAATTCGCCCATCGCTTTCTAGTACAAATATTTCTAGCCCCTCTCTCTGCAAAATTTGCCTAAAGGCAGTTAGTACTTCAAGAAATTCTGAATCCTCAGGATTGAGCTGGCCGTAAAGCTCAATTATCCCATGTAAATCATCTTCTACAGCTTGGCGAATCCATACCATTTTTAACCCGCGGCCTCTTGATACCAAACACGTACCCCCTGACTTCTCATGTGCCCCAAATATGCGGTAGTAGCATATAAGCCCTCATCCGATACAACGCTAGACTCTTTTTGCCCACATGGGATCATAATAGTCTCGACATTAAGAATTTCAACAGAATTACTATCAATCCAATGATTTACTCGCTTCATCGTAACAAATAGAGAATCAGATCGCGTTGTTAAACCAGCAAAATTTTTTTCTGTCACGTTTGGCATAAAATCTTTAAATTTAATCATAGAATGCTACCTTTAAAATTAGGTCGAAATTTCTTTCGCCCATCAACCTGCTT
>JAHDEB010000278.1 GCA_020629055.1 Chloroflexota bacterium | reverse complement strand
ATGCCGGTTGCCCCTAATCCAGACAATGTCTCTGTCCAATGTTGACGTGGTGTTTGCATCAGATGAAAACCGGCCTGTGTGACACGCTGACCATAGCGCAATGACGGCTTTTGCCCATGTGACAATCCTAATTGTTGGGTAAACGGGGAATCGATCAGTGGGTCTTGTGCAGAGACAACGACCGTTCCACCACCGGCAACAATCAGCTGTGTTAGGATGGCAAGCTCGGCCGCCGCCTCGTCTGACAAATCCCCATGGGTCATCAGGCCGATACGAACCGCTTCAATCCCTGACGTCATCGGCTGACCAGATGCTGCGGTATCGGGAGCGCTTGAAAACCAATCAGCCATTTTATGCATGACCGCATCAATCCCCCCATCCGCCTGAATACTGGCCCAACCAAATCGATTGGGTGCAATCTCCCGCTCAGCCATCAGAGTCCGAAAGTAGCTGTTGTGGGTAATCTCACAGCCATGTTCTAACAGCAAAGCCCGTTCAACCTTTGGATGCTGTAGATAGCTGATCAATGTGTCCTTAAATTCTTGGACCGTGGTTCCACCACACCCCTCCGTATGGACGAGGGTGACAAACCGGGAAATCCCTTGTGCCAAGCCCGCCCCATCTGCATTCAACTTTTCGGTCATCATCCGGGCGATCTGACCAGAGCACAAGCTGGTTGGCATAATCAGCCCCACTTTTTCGGTTGTGACGCTTCCATTGGTCATAAATGTGGGGATTTCAACCGATGGGGCGGTTGCATCGGCCGAGACATCAATCGTGATCGGCCGACCGTCGTACACTTCATCATCAACCAACGGCATATTCCCGGCTGCGGTCTGCTCCCAATCTCGCCAAATTTGTACCTGATAATGGCCCGCAGCTTCACCCACTGAAAGCTGCCCACTCGCGACATCAACTGTCAAATCAAGGGTGTCTGCACCCACATCGTCCAAAGGGGTCCCGTCAAGATAAGCCCCCGCATTGACATCCATATCTGACTGAAGCAGCTGATACCGTTCGGTCGTGGTCACAATTTTGATGGTGGGCACAAAAGGAAAATTCGTAATCGACCCATTGCCCGTCACAAAAAAGATCATATTGCATCCGCTGGCAACCTGCCCCGCAATGCTCTCCAAATCGTTGCCGGGACTATCCATGAAATAAAAACCGCCGTCGGTCATCGGCTGGCTGTAGTCGATTACAGCGTGCAGCGGGACATCTGGATGTCGTTTGGCGGCCGCCCCCAACGACTTCAAATAGATGTTATACAACCCTCGATATTTGTTCCCTCCAGAAGGATTCCCCTCGGCCGTCTGACCATGCCACCCCACCCATTCTTTAAAACGCTCAACCGTGTTTAGAAATTTTCGAGCGGTCTCTACCGTTTCAACTTTATCTAGGATATAGCTTTCAGCCCCGATCAACTCATCCGTTTCAGCCAAGTTGGCATACCCCCCATAGCGAATCACCTCTTTGGCCACCCATGCGGCCAGCGGATTGCCGCTCACGCCGCTAAAGGCGTCTGACCCGCCACATTGCAGGGCGATTTTAAGTTCGCTCAGCGGCTGCGGCGTGCGCACATACTCGTTAACCGTTGGTAACCATCTTTTTAGCAGCCCCTTCATCTCAGAGACATTTTCTTCATAAGAGCTTGAAAGTGAGTAAAACCGGTGCACAAGGTGATCTAACGGGTAGCCATGATCCTCCGCATAGCTGCGCAAGTCAGCGTTGGTAATCGGTTCATTCCCATAATCTAGGGCGATAACCGCCCCCACATTGGGGTGCACCATAAAGCCTGCCAGCGTGCGTAATAACAGCTCTCGATTATTGGGATTTCGATGCCCCCCTTCAGTATGCACAACGGGGACAATCCCATCGACATTCTCGAATTGATCAGCCATCGACCCGACCGTTTGGGCCAGGGTACGGGTAAACCCGGCCACCAAAGACGATGTGCCCAGCAGCACGATCATATTTCGGGTACCAACCCCTCGCCCTCCCGTGCGGGCAATCCCTTCAAACGTGCGCATCTCATCGTACAAGGGCAAGGGGGATGCTGGTGAAAAATCTGTTTCGACAAACTCGTAGGGGACAATTTTGTTATCAAAATTCGGCTCGGCCGGCAGCGCAAAACCGAGATTGCGACGGCCGAGTTCGACCTGGACCCCCTTATTCATCACATATTCCCCAGGTTGAATGTCACGTATCGCAATGCCGAACCATTGCCCCCAAGATTGCAGCATATCGCCCGACTTAATCGGCACAACTGCAAAGCGATGGCCGACCAAGACCGTATGGGACAAACTAAAAGTAGCGTCCCGAAAAGTCACAGATGTCCCTGCGGCTAAATCTTGGATGGCGATGGCACAGTTATCGGCCGGGTTTGGCAAGCGGGCCAGTTCATTTAGATCAGTCATAACAAATCCTATCTTTTTTATGGGTGCAAACGGGCCAAACGGCCATCGGGTTCAAAACGAAACGGGGAGGCGTCTCCGGCTAATGTCAATCGCTCATTTTCATCAACAAGGGGGAGCAAGGCTTCAGAAACCGCCATGTGATCCAGCGTGAGCGTATCACGGATCTGCACAATGCGAGAGTTTTCCGGTTTAACCCGAGGGGTTGTTTTAACCGCCAGCCGGATGGCGTCCGCCTCGGATTTCATCACAAGTGGAATCGCACCAGCGTCTAAATAGGCGGATGTGATCACGTTGGCATAGGTGTATTCAAAATCGATCCGCTCAAACAGTCGGGCGGTAATGACATCGGCCAATCCGAGCCCGGTCGCATTCCCTTTTGTTTTATCGGTTAGGTCTAAGGCGACGATTTTTGTGATTGCCGGCTTGTTAAAGCCAAAGGCGGCCCGTGTCCCCCGGCCGATCACATTGGGGTCCATCCCGGCACCACTGATGTCTTTCCCCATTTGCTCGATGATGAGCACATCGATTTCATCGAACGGCAGTCGGGCCATCATCTCTTTCGCACGGGCTTGCAAGATTTTTTCACGATCAAATAGATCAGCCCCTAAAATCGCTTCGATGATCGCTGTGTTTTCATATGCGTTCTCGACCAGCCCCATCCCAAACAAAAACGGAATATGCTCCATTAATGCGGCCGCAACTGGTGGCAGAGCGGCCCCAAAATTAACCATGCCGTGCTCCGTATGCATGATCGTCGCTCCCTGAATTTTCCCCATGCCGATCACCATCATTTTGACGATGCCGCTTTCAATCGCCCCTTTAAAATCAGTATGGGGTTTAATCCGGTTGATCAACACGATGCCATCAGCCTCGTGAGCATATTTGTCCATGTACAGCCGCGTCCCATCAGCCATGGTGCTCACCAAAGCGGTTTCCATCGTCGCTCGTATCGGCGCGCCTACCCTGTCTTCAGTAATGCCGTATCCGGCCAAAACACCCGCTTGCCCCTCAGCCGTTGCCCCTCCATGGCTCCCCATCGCAGGAAAAATAAATGGTTCTGCTCCTAACTGCTTGATCGCCTGCACGGTGGCGCGGGTGATCGGCTCTAGATTAGCGATACCACGACTGCCAACGCCGATCGCAATCGACGCGCCCGATGCAATGGTGCCAGCGACTTCCGGCCGGTTGATCTGTGCGAACACCGCCGCTTCAATATCCTCAATCTGCTGACTAACAAATGATTGACGTACCGGGGCCATCTTCGGCAGCTGAACGTTTAAGCCACCAGCAATTTGAATATTGAGATTTTTAAACATAACCGTATTAAACCGAATGCGGCCGAGGGGGGCAAGTCAATCTTTGCCAGAGACCATCGTTCAGATGGGATAAGATGTAGGGACGGCAAAATCGGGTCGCTTAAGCATAGGGTGTTGCTTCAAAATTTGCTGAACCGCCTGCAGTTCATCTGGCGTCAGTCGCTGAGCGTTGACTTCGAGTGGGTTTTCCCGCGCCATCCGGGTTCCTGCCTGAGAATCACGTTCATAAGCTTCCAACCCTTGGGCGACATGATTGGTGGGCAAGTCGCAGTAACGAAATATTGCAGACAATGTTTTTTCGGGCGTCCCGACCAAATCTGCATAACTGATCGCCATTGCTGGAACGTCATTTTCATATTGTGCTATATACCATTCAATGACGGCCAGCCACCAAAAAGTCAATTGCTGGGCGATACTCAAGTCCACCCGTTCACCACCGACATAGCGGCTAAAATGGCTTAAATCACCCGCTAAATAAGCTTGGAATTCAGCTTTCCATTCGACAAACGCTTTATGTTCTGGGAGGCCCACTTCCCGCAAAATACGTTGAAATGAAGAAACAAAGCCTTCAACATCCCGATACAGAAACAGATTTTTTCCATGGGGAAAGGCGGCCTGAAATATATCCATCACGAGCGTCCCCTGATTGCGGAATTTAACCGCATGGGCCTGTATGCCTGCAGGATGATGGTGTTGAAATAAAAACCGTATCGTACTGTCTGCCAATTCCTGAAGCTCATGTTCTTTCACCGATGTAGCTTGATGCCGCAAAGATGCGAACTGAGAAACAATGTCTGGCTCGGACAGACTTTTCACCAATCCTGAAGCGTTCAACGCATGATTTAGCAGGGTCGACCCGCTACGGCCGGTGATATGCACAAAAATCGGCTGACTGACAGTCGGCAACTGTTTCGCGAGCTGATTAAACAGATCAAAAGAGCATGTATAAATCTGAATGGCTTCATCATGTTGCGTTTGGTAGACAAACGGTTCGAGGGTGAGATCAACATGTGGGGGCAACTCAACAAAAACCGCTTGACGGCTTTTTTCATCGAAGCAATATAGCGAGACAGCCCGGTTGTCCACAATGGCAGATGCGGGAACTTGGGCCTCGCCAGAAACTGTGAAGTCTTGCAGGCTCGCCACAAACCCTACATCTCTTCGATGCTTACGTTCAATTTGAAATTTACTAACTTGCATAATTCAACCAATGCCTTAAAGTCTGATAGGTGCCGATTTACTAACTCTTCTAGAAAGGTGGAGGAAATAATGGGACCCACAATATCTGCAATGGTTCAAGACGTCAAAATAGTGTCACTACTTGGTCTTAATGAATCATCCTGAAATTTTTACCATAGCTTAATTGGAGAAATTGTTTATGTCTTTTAGTCGCAATTTAATCACCCAAGTCGAGCCTTATATGCAATCTCAGGTAAAAAAGCCATTCCTACTAGGTTTAATAGATGGCACCCTACCAACTGAGTGTTTTCAATACTGGCTGCGTGTCGATTACCCTTATCTACATAACTTTTTAAAGGTCTGCTCGCTGGGCATTTTAAAAGCGGACAATCCACAAGATACAGCCATTATGTTGAAACATGTTGCCGGTATTCAAGCGGAGATGCTCGATCACGAAAAACATGCGGCCGCGCTCGGTATGACACGAGACGAGATGCTCTCTTTCCCGATGGGCCCCCTAAAATATTCCTACACTCGCCATCAGCTGGCTTCCGCTTATCACGGCAATCTAGGTGATGTACAAGCGGCCATTCTCGCCTGCCAATGGGGGTACGGAGAGGCGGTTAGACGCCTAACGCGTGACAGGCCGGTCCAACCGGATAACCCGTACGTCGAGTGGTTCGCCTTTCATGGTGACCCGACCCATCGCGAAAGCCTGGAAGAGGCTTTAGATTTACTTGACCGGCAAGCGGCAAAAAGCACTGAAGCCCAAAAAGCCCAAATGGCTGCGATTTTTATCAAAAGTGTGCAGCATGAAACGATGTTGTGGGATGAATATTTCAACATGACGCTTTGGGAAACCTATCCCCTTGAATAAGTTCACAATCTAATAAAAAGAGACTCCTAAAAAAGTAGGTGGCTGAGCTTGTCGAAGCCCCGGCCCACCCAAAGCATAATAAAGAGAGAAAAACCATGCGAAAGATTTTAATCGATACCGATACTGCGTCTGACGATGCGGTTGCCTTGATGATGGCGCTGCGTCATCCAAACATTGATATTCAGGCGATCACGGTTGTGGCGGGCAACGTGCCGACAAAACAAGGGGTGCAAAATGCCCTTTATACGGTTGAATTGTGCGGCAAAAACGTTCCCGTTTATGCAGGATTGGCCAAACCGCTTGTCGTCGAACTGCACACGGCCCAAGAAACACACGGTGATGACGGGATGGGAGATATCGGGCTAGAGCTCTCCGGCCGACAACCGGCCGAGGGACACGGTGTCCAGGTCATCCTCGACACCGTCAACGCCCACGCGGGTGACATCGATCTAGTCACGCTAGGGCCATTAACCAATGTCGCCGTCGCCCTGACCATGGACCCCACCCTTACCAGCAAAATTAATCATTGCTACATCATGGGGGGGACCAGCGACAATTTCGGCAATGTGACGGCCGTCGCCGAATACAACATCTGGGCCGACCCGGAATCAGCCCGCATTGTGTTTGAATCAGGTATGCAGATCACCATGATCGGCTGGGACATTTCGCGCAAATATGCTGTTTTCGAAGAGGATGACGTAGCCGCCATCAAAGCGTTCAACACCCCTCTGGCAGATTTCACGGTCGATATTCAAGGAACTGTGTTTGAAATGGTAACCACCGAATTGGGGCTAACCGGTTTTGACTTCCCAGACCCGATTGCGATGGCGGTGGCGCTAGATAACGCAGTCATCGCAGAGAGTGACACCTATGCGGTCACCGTCGATACAAGCACCGGCCCGTCACGCGGCCAAACGCTAATCGATCACAGCCATCGTTCTGGAGAACGAAACACACGGGTTGTGACCGTTGCCAATCGACAACGGTTTATCGAGCTGCTACACGCTAGCGTTCAGTAAACAGAATCAGCCTGCGAATTTAAGCAGATATCTAATGCAAAATGACCGC
>JAHDEB010000039.1:13581-37644 GCA_020629055.1 Chloroflexota bacterium | reverse complement strand
TTTGCTTCCTCATCTTTCAATAGCCTAATCTGATCGGCCGGGTCATTCCCCGTCAATGCCTGACCCAAAATCACGTTTGCAATCTTTTCGTCCAAACTAAAAAGATCCTTGTTTGTTAACCCCCCAACAGATTCTTCTAAGTGAAACAACGCGACAAAATTATCATGTATAAATAGGCTAACCAAATTTAGGTTTTTGAACAAGCTGGAAAAATAATGGTGGGAGGTTACAAATGTTTGAAAGTCTTGGGCCAGCTCATCTTCAGCATAGAGTGATAAGTCTTTAGGGAAATGGTCTGGGATCATGAATTGAGAGACCCGTCTTCTATTTTTATAGATTAACCTTCTGCGATAATTTGGACGGCAAATCAAAACATTGGGTAGCTTGATGCTTAAATCAAATTGAATCAGGGTGCCATGCAGCGGCTGATAAAATGGGCGAATATTTGGTGCATAGTCAAAGTGATAAGATTTGTACCGGCTATGCTTTTCTAAGATGATATTTTTAGACTTCCACAGGCGGCCTTTATCGAATTGTTTAGCGTAAAGCACAAAGTTTAGCCATTCGCTTGAGTCTGCAAAGGTGACATCAAGGGCACCGCTTTCCCATGCCAAAAGCTGGTCGTTAATCGCATTTAATCGCTTTTGTGTGCTGAAGAAATCCCGAATAAACATGAATCTATAGGTTTATTGTAAATCGATAAACAGCTGAATAAAGTAGATGACCATCAAAACCGCCCAGCCCCAGTAAACAATAAAATCGATCCAGCGGAACCATGAAAAGCGCAGATTTTCCTCTACGGCCGAATGAATCGACTCTAGGCTATTTAACTTGCCCTCGATAATTTGTTTCCATTCACTAAGTGAAAAGCGTTTAAAAATAAGGGTGTAAAGTTCGGCCGAATACCAATCCCCAATCATCAGCAGCGATTGATCGATCTCTTCAAAGTCTAAAAGCAATTCAAGCCGTTTTTGTACAATCTCACGTATGGTTCGGCTGGGCGGCCGACGAAACAATTTCCTGCGGCGGGCTGTGATCTCTGTCCGAATCTGGTGCAACATCTGCTGCAAATCTCGATCGATCAGCCGGTAGCGGAACAGCTGGAATTTTCCCACTTTCAACAATTCGATGTCCGGTTCAAAATCGCCTGCACCACAGATAATCAATGCGCCGGACCAATCGACCAATGTCAGCTCGTCGGTCGAATAGCGCACCCGGGAATGCAGCGCACCGGCCGCATCTTTTTTGCTAATCGGCCGTTTTAACGAGCGCAAAAAGGAAACCAAGTCAACCTCGTTCCGGTCAACCAGCCCATCTGGGTCATCGTCCTCTTTTTCTTTCAGCAGAATCGTAAATTCTTCGGCCAGCTCATCTTCGATATCTAACTCTTGCCGGAGCTGAGTTTGAATCGCTGCGTGGATTTCCTCTTTTTGGGCGATAACCTGTGTACCGACGGGGGCATCAAGTCGATAGCGACAGTCAGCAACCCAAACAAGATCATCCAAAACCTGTAGCTTGACCCGAACCGCCGTTCCGGCCGCGATCATTTTTCGATCCCCCCAAGTTGAGCGAACCTCGATCCCCATATCAAAAAAATAAGGGGCATCTTTAGGAGATGCGATTGAGACAGCTGGCCCAACCTTGCCATTGGCTTTATAAGGCAAAAGAAGCAGGTAGCAAATTTCTGATTCCATAATTCAATAAATCTTTGATTTTATTTAATCGCCAAGACCCCAAAAGCTTGTTCACGTGCTTGCACCCGTTTAAACCCAGCCTCTTGTAATCGACGGACCACGCCCCGGGTGACCTTTGCCCCCGACTTGCTGTTTGGATTGCCGATATAGTGAAACAAGCGCCCTTTGCGACCTAGAAGCCGATAAAGCTCTTTGTAAAATTCAAGCGAATAGAGTTCCCCCGCCATATTAAACATCGGGGGGTCATGGGTTATCGTTGAAAAAGAGTGGTCAGGGAACTCTTCGATGACGTCCCAAGCATGTCCTAAACGGCGTTCAATATTTTCGTTTTCAAACAACCCTTGTGACCACGGGTTTAAGCGACAAATTTCAACCACGGCCGGGTCTAGCTCAATGGTTGTCACTGATTGTGCTGTGCGGGATGCTTGAATCGCGGTGTAGCCTAGCCCCATGGTCGTGTCCAACACCCGGCCGGTCGGGGGCCCGCCAAACGCTTTTATTTTCGCCAATGTATCTTTGTGGGGATCAGTATTTACGATCCGATGCATCGTGATTCCTGAGACGAGCATCGTTGGTGCTGATAGGGTTGGGAACAGAGAGTAGGATCGCTGTAGCTCCTCTGAAAAGGTGCTGACTTTTTGAATTTCCCCATCATCAAACAGTTCGAATACGCCATTTTCTTCGCCGACGATTTTTTCTAAATCCCCCCATGCAACCGGTGCAAAGTCGGGATAATGTAGCCCGTCGGCCGATAGATCGACATCTATGTTTGACAGACCTAAGTCAAACGAGCATGAAATAGTTGATGGTCGCTCTGCTTTGAGTAAAGGGGCGACTTGATAATGGGATAAAACAGGATTCATTCCCTGATTTTACCCCAGAACGGGTTAACCAGGGGCGAATGGAAAATAAAACCATAAAATGTCTGGTTCAAAATCGTCCGGTGTTACCACAAGTGGTGGAACAGGGGTTGATGTTTGGGTTGGCGTATGGGTCGCGGTCGGTGGAATCGGTGTTTGGGTTGGCGTTACGGTTGGTGTGGGGGTATTTGTCGGAACCGTTGTCGGCGTTGATGTCGATGTTGGTGAAGGAGTCGGTGTTGAGGCTATCACACAGTCTTCTTGCGGTAAGCCTGGGTTTATTGCGCAAAAGTTGCCTACTGAAATCGCCCAATCAGAATAGTAAGGGGCTGCCCAATTACCGTTAACCGGTTGAAAGGAACCAAGAACACGGTTGCCCGATTTTGTATCTACCGCAATGTAGGCCTGAGATGCCCCCATTTGGGAGAGATTGACCTGGATTGAGTTGGTGTTTTCATGATAGAAAATGTACAAGTTATTGGCTGAATTTTTTAAGCACTGCCCGCTGGTTAGCTCATTGCATGGGTAAAGGCTGGCATGAAAACGCTCCCCGAAAAAGTCAGAATATAACTTGATTTGTTGTTGATTGGGGTACGGTGCAGAACCAGAATCATCTGTGCCACCGTCTAACAAATAGCCCCAGATGTTTGCCACGCCCCCCGCCATTCCCGATCGCCAAAGGCCATGTCGTGTGTCATCTAATGAATAGTCTTTAATTGCTGTCCCATCACGTACCCGGAAACGGTCGGCCGATAGGCTGGGTTTATGCGGCCGCGCATTAAGTGTTTGGACATAGGTTGAATAGTTTGGCCGATGCTGCTCATAGGACGAGAAATCCATTTGCTCATAAATCTGATCCAATTCATTTTTTGTGCTGCGTGCGCCTAGCAGATGAGGCCATCCCATATGATCGTGCATATAGCTGTGCCAACTCTCTAGCTGTGATTCTGTTGTCCATTCAAATAAGTCGAACCCGTACCCCATGGTCCAGCCAGGCATCGGCCCCAAGCGGGCTGCGATATGCCGCTGTAAGCGACGGTCAACTGACCCATTGTATCCCCATCTTGCAGGCGTTTGATCTCTATCTTCATCACCCCAAACCCAAATGTGAACAACGCCGCCGGCCGCATAGGTCTCTTCAATTACTTGTTCTAATGCTTCGAAGGTACGTTCGTCCGGATTTGGACTTGATGAATTGATTTCACCACATTCATAGGCATTAATGTCAAACCAGCGGCAACCGACCTTAATATGAATGCCATTGAAGCCATGACCATCAATGAAGGTTGCAACATCTGCGGCCGCTTTAGATTCATCAACATTAAAGTAGTTAGGGTTAGCACCCATGACAAACTGGGGCACAAAGGCTTCACCTGTTTTCGATCTTACCCATTTGTTCCCATTTGTCTCTACGAAACCTAAACTGTTCGAAGGTTGGATTTCAATGCTGCCAGATTGACCGTTTAAATCAGAGTCAGAACTTGAGGTTGTATATGTCCACGTTCCTGGCTCATCGGCGGTGAATCGAGCTTTCCACAGATTGCCACCTGCATAAAACATTTCCGTTGTCCGGCTACGGTCAGAATGGCTATGTTCAAACGTTACAGTGGCTACAAGGTCGTATGGGTTGCCTGACCAATCATTATTGTTAAATGTTAGGTCAAGGTGCTGTAATTGGAATCCCGAGTATTGCGGGTCTTGTGATTTGCTAGCTGAGGCGCCGTGTCGTCCACCAAAACTTAATAAAAGCAGGGTGATGATGACTATGCATAGGGTGAAGCGCACATAGCTTGCGTTCTTAAAGTTATTCGTGATGGTCATAGGGCCAAGGGCTGCGATAAACTGCATCGGCCTTTTATGGCTCCGGCTAATAGGAGAACCAAGGCTATCCGCTCGTTTCATTCAACACGCGTGTATCAATAAAAGGTCAATTCGTAAGAGTGAAATTAGCTTGGGCTCACCCGTGCGATAGGGTTTCGCGACAGGGTCTAAAAATTTGTATATTTGAGCACAAGTCTCTTTAGCATAATTGCCTTATCTTACAAGAATTGTTTCGGCCAAGGGTGATGTTAGGACTATTGTTTTTATTTTTACGTAGCCTTTGTGTCCTCTATCGGTAATCGGCTTTTCTGCTCTAAATGGCACTTTAATCCCTCTCTTGGCCCCTTTATAAACTTGTACCAAGCATAATTGTTGTGGCGATACGAAAGCTTTACCTTAAACAGTATGCTGACGGCGGCGCTATCCTAAAAGTGCTGGATCACCTGTCCTTCTTTTTACCTCGTGCACCTTTAAAAAAGATGATTTCTGCTGAAAATATCGACTCTGGTACAATTTACAAAACTTGGGTAAACGAATTGTTTGAACCCCACATAATGAGGAGAAAATCGATGTCACAACGCACGCCGCGCGGCATGTACTTTGAAGAGTTAGAGTTAGGGAGCAAAATCATTTCTGTCGGCCGGACGATCACTGAAACTGACGTCGTTAACTTTGCAGGGCTCTCTGGCGATTATAACCAAATTCATACCGATGAAGTGCATGCGGTAGAGCAAGGCTTTAACCAGCGAGTGGCTCATGGATTGTTGGTGCTTTCTGTTGCTTCTGGTTTGGCGGTACAAACCGGCTTTATGGAAGGCACTGTAATGGCTTTCCGTGATTTAGACACAAAATTCAGCACGCCCGTCTTTTTCGGAGACACGATTCATGTGGTTTTAGAAATCGCTGAACTTAAAGCTTTGCCCAGATTGGGGGGTGGACAGGTGGTTTTGAAGGTAACAATTCGAAATCAAACGGGAAAAGCGGTCCAAAAAGGTAAGTGGACGATGTTGATCAAAAGTAAACCAAACGAATAATTGACAATTGCACCTAGAATATTGATAATTACCGACCACTTGGGGTGGTGGCGGAATTGGCAGACGCAGCGGACTTAAAATCCGCCGAACTTCGGTTCTTGTGGGTTCGAGTCCCACCCGCCCTACAGGTGAAAAAACGGCACGCAATTGCGGGCCGTTTTTGTTTTAGAATCTAATCACCAAATAGATACTTGTTTTAAAATGATGAGTAAGTTTGATCAGACCCTGACAACATTTTTTCAAACGGGGCTAGACCCAGACAGGATCAAGCCTGGGCCGTTTGTTGTGGCTGTATCGGGTGGTCAAGATTCACTTTGCCTATTGCACTGGCTTGCACATGCTCCCCTAATTGAAAAGAAAATAATTGCTGTGTATGTTGACCATGGTTTACGGCCGGAGGCGAAGGCTGAAGGAGAAGCGCTGCGTCAACTCTCTGCTGAATGGGGCGCTGCTTGCCACGTGAGGCATGCGGGGCTAACGGCCGACACCTTTACAGAAAACAGCGGCCGTGTGGCCCGTTACAAAATTTTACGGGATGTAGCCGAGCAAGAAGGGGCGTCTTACATTCTGACCGGCCACCATGCGGCTGATCAGGCAGAAACCGTTTTGCTCCATCTGCTGCGAGGCAGTGGTTTAACCGGCCTGACCGGAATGCGTGAGCAGGCATCAGTACCGGTGGATGACGGTGCCCAAACAGTCAAACTGCTGCGGCCGATGTTGGCCGCTACACCTGAAATGATTCAAGCGTATGTCACCCTGCATGATTTAGAGCCATTTGAAGACCCATCCAATCAAGATGCACGATTCGTACGAAACCGCATTCGGCACAGCCTGATTCCACACTTACAAAAAGAATATAACCCCCAGATTACAAAGGGGCTGAGCCAAATGGCACAAATTTTGCAAGATGATTGGGACGCACTGGAGCAAATTCACCTACAAAATTGGGAAAATGGCCGTTTTGAAAAGGGGGATGGCTGGTGCGCGCTTGATCATCCCCATTGGAACGCGGCAAACCCTAGCTATCAGCGGTTTGCATTGCGCAAGCTGTATGCATGCTTAAATGGTTCGACACAAGATCTAGCCATGGAAAATTTAGAATCGGCCCGTCAGGGTTTGATCATGGCGAAAACGGGTAAGCGTTATCAGCTTTCGGGGATGGTTTGGGTGCAAGCCGTTTATGGCAAGCTGGTAGCCACTTTACCAACGGCCGAAGATTTGTTTGGCTCACCTCAAATCGGCGGCAAAGCGACGGTCATTGCACCCGATACCGTTTCAACCATGTCGCTTCATGATGGCATTTGGACCCTTAACCTCACGCCGATCGCGGCCGAGGATGTGGACCTAAAAGCGGCGGCCGAGAATCGCTGGGTGGCATTTGTAGATGCCGATAAAGTTGAAGGTCAGCTGGTGATGCGCGGCCGAGTAATCGGTGAAACATTTCGGCCGTTCGGTTTAGTCGGCGAAGTCGCTTTAAAAAAATTAATGATAGACCGTAAAATTCCGGCCATGCTGCGTAAGCAATGGCCCATTCTTGCCGATGACAGTGGTCCGTTGTGGGTTGCTGGACACCGCTTGGCCCAACGAGCCACAATCAGCGACCAAACGCAAAACGCGCTTAAAATTGAACTGACCAAACCAACGATATGAATAACTTTATTGCCATCGAAGGGGTAATTGGGGTCGGGAAAACGACCTTAGCCCGTTTATTAAAAGACCATTTTAATGCGTCGATTTTGTTAGAAGTGTTCGAAGAGAATCCATTTTTGGCCGATTTTTATGGGGACCGGGTGCGATATGCGTTTCAGACCCAGCTGTTTTTCCTACTCAGCCGATACCAACAGCAAAACCATGCGGTGCCAGAAGCCCTCGCCAAGGGTAATTTGATTTCTGACTATACTTTTGCGAAAGACGAACTGTTTGCATGGCTGAATTTGAAGGATGATGAACTGGCGATGTACGGCCGAGTCCATTCCGCCTTAAGTGAAAAGGTGCGCCGCCCTGATTTGCTGGTTTATTTAACCGCAGACCATGATGTTGTGATGCAACGCATCGCTCAGCGGGATAGGCCATACGAGCGAGATATGGATCCGAATTACATCAAGCAGCTTGCCGCAGCTTATGAAGAATGGCTTTCAAATTTGGCTGATCAGGGTGAGATGCAGGTGCTCAAAATCGATGTGTCGTCCTTGGATTTTATTTCAAACCCGGCCGACGTCATCAATGTCGCCGAGCAAATCGAGCAGGCTTTGGGCCATTTGCCTTTAAACAGCTCAAGCGGGGACTCGGATCAATCGATTTCGATTTCGCACACACTGCTGCCACAAACCGGCACATTGGCCAGCTACCAAAAGTTTCACCGCTTTTTAGATAGCGAAAAGCAATTTGACCCTAACATTTTTTACAACTACATCCTTTTGGTTGAAGAGATGGGAGAGTTAGCACGAGATTTGACTAAGGTGTGGACCCGGAAAACCAGTTTAGAGGCAGAGGGACTCTCGGCCGAAGATGCTCACCATGAGGCGATGCGTGAAAAGCAAACGGACATTGGTGGCGAACTGGCCGATTTGTTTGCATATATCCTAAAAATGGCAAACTACATGGATATCGATTTAGAGCAGGCTTATGTGTCTAAAATGATGAAGAATATCAATCGACAATGGGACTTTGATTAGCCGATGTTGTCCAAGTTGCACTTGGGCAGACCGATGGACTTCACCCTAAGCTTTAAACCGGTGGCAAGATTGGTCTACCCTAATCAATTTTGCATACAGCCCGCGACAAAGATAAAACATACAAACTGTTTGCCCGATTTTTTAAATTGAGACCCATTCAAATGGGAGAATTTGAAAATATTTCGCTTAGGGTGATTAAAAATACGCTTTATGGGAGCTTTAACGCTAAAAAGTGACTTATTGATCATATACCATATTTTTATCTTGTCTGAGTACTAGGTGTGATATGTTATACTGACTGACAAAAATGTGAGTAAGGTCAACCCTAAAAGATAATCGTCTAATGAAATTGCTCAGGGGTTGGCTGTGAGGTGATTTTTGATGTGGGCTAAGATGATTAATTACCAAAAAATCACCTAAACTAAAACGGGTTATAGTCCGACTTTCATTCAATAAAGATTGAATGAAACGGTTAAGCCCATTGCCATATGGTTGGAACACAAACTTCCGATTTGCAAAAAAAATCAGATAGTCGTCGCCTGCGGGTCTTATTCAGAGTCAGTTCTGTATTAAACCAAGTGACGGCCGGACTTGATCTAGAACGGATTTTGCCCGAAGTTTTGCGTACCTGTGTGGCGGCTCTGCAAACCGACACCGGCAGCCTATTTGTCCTCTCACACGAATACGAATTACAGCACGCCCACATGCTAGACCGCGAAACCGGGTTTTTGTCAGCTAAGCCAGACTATCTGGAGCACATCATGCGCACCGGTTTGGCTTCTATGGTGATTAATTCCGGCGAACCGATCCTCATTTCAGATACCAATACGGACGACCGTTGGTTGTCAGAAGGGCCGAAAGCTGGGGTCAGCATGTCCGCCATGTGTATTCCGCTAAAAGCATACGGCCGGGTGATGGGGACGATTACCCTGACCAAGATCGGAGTCGAACAGTTTGGGGAGCAAGATCTAAGCCTGATGCTGGTCATTTCTGACCAAATCGCCACCTCAATCTCTAACGCCCAACTGTACGCAGAGAGCCAACGCCAAGCGGAATCTTTATCCGTTTTGGTCAACGCGGCATCACAAATCTCATCTTCATTAGATGTGGGGCACGTCATTCAGCATGTCGCCGAGCACATTGTGCGCCTGATCGATATAGAGACCTGCGCATTGCTAGAGTTGGACCCTAAATCGAACACCCTCGTGGGGCAGACGATGTATATGCGCGATGATCAAGCGGTAATGATGCCGAAACAGGATCAGCTGCGCATCAACAATGCGGCCTTAATCAAAAATATTTTAGAAAACCCCCGTTTTGTTCAGATGAATATCGACAATCCCGATCTAGAACGGCCGGAGCTGTATTTGCTACAGCGGCTGGGGCTTTCATCGATGCTCATCATGCCGTTGATGGCACCATCTGGCATTATCGGCATCGCATTGCTGATGGATAGGGCCAAACCACGGGTTTTTGATAATCAAGAAATTTCGATTATTCGGACTTTGTGTAACCAAGCGGCCGTTTCAATCCAAAACGCCCGATCCTATGAAGAGACCCAGCGGCAGCTGAATGTCACCACGTTATTAAACGAAGCAAGTAAAGTGATCAACTCTTCTTTGGACCTGCAGCAAATTATGCAGGCGCTGTTAGAGCAAATGAACACCTTTTTGCAGGTCGAAGCTCTCTCGATTGCGTTGGTTGACAATACAACGGGTGAGTTGGTTTATACGGTGGCTGAGGGGATCGGCAGTGAGAAAATTATCGGCATGCGTATGCCAAGCAATGATGGGGTTGCCGGTTGGGTCGTCGAGAATCGCACCCCTGCGATGGTAAATGATACGCATAACGACCCGCGCTTTATTACCACCGGGGATCAACGGACCGGGCACCATACGTTTGCGACGATTGTGGCGCCGTTGCAAGTAAAAGGTCAGGCTTTGGGAACGATCCAAGCGATTAACCCAACGATGCGCCCCCACTTTACAGAAGAAGATTTAAACTTATTGGTTAATTTGGCGAACTTGGCAAGTTCGGCCGTGGGAAATGCGCAACAATATACCCGTACTCAGAAAGCGGAATCACGTTATATCGGCCTGTTTCAGGACTCGATCGATCCGATTATTTTGACCGACCGGCGCGGGCATGTCATCGAATCAAACAGCCGCGCCTGCGAACTGTTTGGCTTTACGCGCGAAGCGATGCTTGAAAAGCACATCAATGATTTGCACACCGTTGATACCGGTGTAAAGGGTGAGCGACAGTTTAAACCGATTAAGACACGGCAGATTAAAATGTTCTCTAGCGAGATCATTAGTGAGGATACCGGCAAGAAAACGGTTGTGGAAGTTTATGCCAAACGTTTGTTTGTAAATGCTGAAGACCGCATGCAGGATCGCCAGGTGTTGCAGTGGATCTACCACGATATTTCTGAAACAATCGAGCTACAAAACATGCGGGAAGATTTAACCGCCATGTTGTTCCATGACCTAAACGCACCATTGGCCAATATTATTGCAAGCCTTGAACTTGTATCTGAAGACTTGCCAGAGAATACAAACTCGGCCGTCATTAACATGGTTGATGTTGCTGTGCGTTCTAGCCAGCGGTTGCGCCGTTTAATCCGCTCACTCCTCGATATTAATCGTTTGGAGGCCGGGCATACGTTACAAAATCAAAGCTTCTCGTCGATGTCACGCTTGATCGATGACGCAGAACAATCGCTTAAGGCATCGGCCGAAAGGCGAAATGTGCGTTTGGCACGCAAACTGCCTGTCTTTATCCCCGACATTTACATCGATTCTGACATGATTCGCCGTGTGATTATCAATCTGCTCGATAACGCGCTGAAATATAGTTCAGACGGCCATCTAATTACGGTAGAAGTGCATGAAGATGCGGATACCGATAGTTTGGTTTTGTCGATTCAGGACCAGGGGCCAGGGATCCCAGAAGAATTCCGCGAAGTTATTTTTGATAAATTCCGTCGCATTACAGACGGGAGCGGCCGCAAAGGGGTTGGTTTGGGGCTGGCGTTCTGCCGTTTGGCGGTTGAAGCCCATGGTGGAACGATTTGGGTCGACCAGCCAGGGGAAACTGGAACCCGCTTTAATTTCCAACTGCCGATCATGCCACGCCGATGATTTAGTTTTTAGCCAGCAGCTATTAGATTCTGCCTAAATCGCATTGGTTCACACATATTAAGCGCAGTACAATTCGAGCCTTATGTCAAAACGTCTTTACTACACCGATGCCTACACCCTTAAATTTGATGCAAACGTTATTGAACGGACTGAAGTCGATGGCCAGCCGGCCGTTGTGTTAGACCAATCTTATTTTTACCCAACAACGGGCGGTCAGCCGCATGACGTTGGCCTTTTGGGGGATGCGGTCGTCACCAATGTGGTGGTACGCAAAGAAGACGGTGCCGTTTTGCATCAACTTGACCGTGCCGACCTGCCGGATTCTGTCAGCGGCAAGATTGATTGGGAGCGACGGTTTGACCACATGCAGCATCATTGTGGGCAACATATTTTATCGCGCGCTTTTATCGAAACGGTTGATGCCCCCACAAAGGGCTTCCATATGGGACCAGCCCTATGCACGATAGACATTGATGTTGCGGAGTTGTCGAAAGCTGAAATTGAGGCCGCAGAAACGTTGGCGAACCGGATCGTGCAAGAAAATCGGCCGGTCGATGTGCGCGAGGTCACGCTTGAAGTGGCGCAAACACTGCCGATTCGTAAACTGCCCCCACTCGCACCGGGGTCGATGGTTCGGCTGGTCGATATTACCGATTTTGATTTGACCGCATGTGGGGGAACACATGTTGCTAGGACAGGTGAAATCGGGTTGATTAAAGTGGTGGGGACAGAACGGCGTAAAAAGATGCTGCGGGTCTCTTTTTTGTGCGGCGGCCGAGCGATAAAGGACTATGATCGCAAGCTGCATGTGTTGCAAGATTTGACCCGTCTTTTGTCCACGGGTGAAGAAAACTTGGCAGGATCTGTTGATAAAATGCAGCAAGAGGGTAAGTTGATGAGTCGCGATTTGCGTATTCTTCGACGAGATAAGCTGGCGGCTGAAGCAAAAAAGTTTGAAGATGCCTTTGAACCGGTCGGTAATGTCTCTGTTTTTACCCATGTTTTTAATGATGGAGAATCTGTAGACGACCTGCGCCAGATCGCGACGACATTGTGTGAAAAAGAAGATCGAATCGTTTTGATCGGGTCGGCCGGGGCGCAAGCGATGCTGCTTTTTCGGTCGTCGGCCGATGATTCATATCACATGGGTGACTTGCTGCGAGGTGTGCTCGAGCATATCGGTTCTCGCTCTGGGGGCGGCCGAGCTGACCAGGCGCAAGGGGGCGGACAAGCCGCAACTGTTGAAAACGTTTCGGCCGCTTTGCAGGCTGCTAGGTCAAATCTTTCGGTATAGCTTACAATTTTCTGCCTTTTTCCTGATCTGTTAACGTTTTTTTTTGTTTAAATTCGTCAATAGGGGTTTGGGTAGTTCTTTGGAGTGAGGTAAAATGTCTTTTGGTTCGTGTGCAATTTTACTCATTCATTTAAGGTTCGCGTTCCAATTCAGCTGAAGCCTCCTTCAGCTGCTGAACGATTCAATGAAGACAGTTCTAAAATCGTCAGCCCTTATCTTCACGATATACGATAAATTTTATTAGCCATCATCTCATAAGGTGCAAGCATGAACTCAGATACAGAAGTTTCGAAACGGTTCCTCACTTCCGTCCCATTTTTTACAAATCTAAATCCGACAGAAGTAGATGAACTCGCCCGCCGTCTGATTCCTCGTCGTTTCCAAACCGGCAGCACTGTGTTTCACTTAGGTGACCCCGGTGGATTGCTGTACATTATTCTTAGCGGAAAAATTAAAATTTCTCATTCGACACCGGATGGACAAGAGGCCTTGTTGGCCATCATGGGGCAAGGAGACTTTTTTGGAGAACTTGCTCTTCTTGATGACTCACCACGCTCAGCGACGGCTGAAGCGATCGCCCCGACAGAAACCTTGACTCTTCATCGAGACGACTTTATGCGTTTCATCGATGATCATCCGGTATTTGCTCGTCACGTTCTAACTAGCCTAGCGCGCCGAGTGCGTCATATGAACGCGCAAATTAGCGATATCTTCTTCCTAGACCTACCCGGCCGTCTGGCCCGTACGTTGCTGAAGCTTTCTCAACAGCATGGGCGTCAAACGCCAGAAGGTGTGCAAATCGAGATTTCGTTGACCCAAACCGACCTTGCTGAAATGACCGGAGCAACCCGCGTTAGCATTAACAAAGCGCTTGGTCGCTTCCGCCGACAGGGTTGGGTTAAAGTCAAAGGGCGCAAGTTTACGATTATCGATGCGAGTTCTCTGGAAAATTTGATTGAATTGGCCGGAGGCTAAAGTTAAATCCTAGATAGTGGATGCTAGAACTTAGAGGATAGTCGCAACTTGGACTCATATCTATCCACTAGCATCCAACATCTTAAGCAGCAACGTGACTCCATTTTTTCAAGCGGCGTTCACCATTCTAAAAAAAGATTTGCGCCTAGAGCGCAAAACCGGACAGACCATCAGTGTGATGGTCTTTTTTTCTTTAGCAGCGGTGGTGACATTTAATTTAGCCCTACGCGGTGATTTAGCGGCGGCCCGGAATGTATCGGGTGGTTTGATTTGGGTAACCATTTTGCTAGCAGGGACATTGGGGCTTAATCGCACATTTGCGGCCGAACGAGAAAATAGCAGTATGGATGGCCTGTTAATGGCCCCAGTCAGCCGTCAAGCGATTTATGTGGGTAAGTTCTTCTCCGTTCTTATCTTTTCTTTGGGGCTAGAGCTGGTTTTAGCGTTTATCTTTTTTATCTTCTTTAATCGCCCTTTCATGGCTCCGTTGGTGCTGCTTATTTTAACGTTGGGCACAATCGGATTTGTGGCGGCCGGGGTATTGGTGACGGCGATGACGATACAGACCCAAGCACGAGACGTTTTGCTGCCTGTGTTGCTGTTGCCATTAACATTGCCGGCCGTACTGGCGGCCGGATCCGCAACCGCCATTTTGACCGCCCCGATCTCTTGGGTGTGGGGTGATATTTCCTATGCGGTTTCGATTATTATTTTCTACGACGTTCTGATGGTGCTTGCAGGGTTGCTTACTTTTCCCTTTGTCGTAGAAAGCTAGATCGAGAGACTAAATAAGGCACCCTCTGGTAGTTGAGAGAATCTACATTTTCCTCTCCCCAATTAAATGAACTAACTTCCCCGCTGTTTTAGTAAAAATGTGAGCCCGTCAAGCAGTATCTTATTCCCACATTTTTAATGGGTAAATTGGTGATCCGGTACCTATGTCATAATGAAAAAAAAGCGGTCCTATCTTACTCTCGTCATACAGAGAAATGAATCACTGGTGATATTGATCACAAAGGAGATTAGGACTTCTTCAACAATCACCAAAACCATACTTTAGATGAGGTCAAAATGACTCCTCGGGTACTTGTGCTTTGAAAACAGCGAAGCAGGACGGGTTCGTTCAAATCCTTAAACAGTCGATTTCAGACTGACTAAGCGGTCCCTTTAGGAATCATATTTATTAATGCAAAACATCGCTATTCTTCACTATGCAGCACCGCCGGTAATTGGTGGTGTGGAAAGCGTCATCGAGCATCATGCGAGGCTGCTTACAAAAGCCGGGAATAATGTCCGAATTGTTGCTGGGAGAGGAGATGCGGATTTGCTCGGCGAAGGTTTCTATTGTTTGCCATTGGCTGGATCTCAACATCCGACGATCATTGCGATGAAGAAGTCTTTAGACATCGGGGTTGTGCCGGATTATTTTGAGCCACTGGTTGAAAAAATTTACCTACAGCTAGAAGAAGCTTTTGCGGGGATCGACCTGATCTTTGCCCATAACGTCTGTTCGCTACACAAAAACTTACCACTCACGGCCGCCTTGCGCCGCTATTGCGCTCAGCCGACCAGCCCGAAGCTGATTATTTGGCATCATGATTTTGCATGGCAATCGGCCCGGTATGAAAATGAAATGCACGCCGGTTACCCATGGGACTTAGTTCGGGAAGATTGGCCAGAAGTTGGGGCGGTTCATGTGGTCGTTTCCGAGCAACGCAAGAGCGATTTCCATGAGACGTTTATTTCTTCTGGAAAAGAGGCGATTGTGATCCCTTCGGGGTTAGACGTGCAAAACTTTTTGGGTTTGAGCGAGCAAACGGCGATGTTATTCGCTAAATTAAAGCTTATGCAAAGCGATCCGTTTTTGCTGTTGCCGGTCCGCATCACACGTCGCAAAAATATCGAACTGGCGATCGAGATCGTATCGGAGTTGCGCCAATATTTCGCCAATCCGATGCTGGTGGTGACGGGGCCACCAGGTCCGCATAACCAAGACAATCAAAACTATTTTCGAGAGCTACTACGGCTGCGCAATCAGTTGGGGTTAGACCCGGCCCGAAATGTGGCAAGCGGCGTTCACTTTATGGCGGAAGTTTATGACGGGGTTTTACCGGTTGAGCTGGTGCACGACTTTTTTCGCATGGCGGATGGCATTCTTTTCCCAAGCTTTGAAGAAGGATTTGGCATTCCGATGATCGAGGCGGGGATGGCAGGGGTCCCGATTTTCGCCAGCGAAATCACCTCGCTGAAAGCGATCGGTCAAGAGCAGGCGACATGGTTTGCACCCAATGGAAATCCGGCCGAAATAGCCCGGCAAATAAAAGACAGATTATGCACCGATCCAACTTTTGTACTTAAAAAGCGGATCCGACAGAATTTTATATGGGAAGGGGTCTTTGAGAAGCACATCTCGCCCCTTTTGGAGTTTTAGGCAATGAGTAGTCAGTTAAACACACACACCAATAAACGGGAGGATCAGAAGACTGTTCTGGTCCCATTATTACCAAATAGCGATTCGGCCGATATGGTTAAAATCGCGCAGAACCTAGCACACAGCCGTCGGGTCATCGTTGTGGGCCTTGTTCCTGTGGCATCTGGGCAATCATTATCGACCGGTGCGCAAAAGGCACGCCAACTACGGGGTGTCATTGAAAAATTAAGCGGAGATAGGGTAAATATTTTGCCTGGCATTCGAGTTTCGGATGCCCCGTGGGATGACATTCGCCAGATCATCGTAGAAGAGCAAGTGGAATTGCTTATGCTCTATCACCCCAATGACTTAAATGCGTTAGAGTTAAACGCATCTGAAATACTGTCTCATCCTCCGTGCGATGTGGGGCTGGTTCGTGGTCCGATTCCTCAAAAATTTTCAAAGGTGATTGTCCCGATCAATGGGGGGCCCCATTCAGAATGTTCTCTCGATCTTGGCCTTGCACTGAGCCAGCCGGATCAGGGGAAAGTGACCTCTTTACGCTTAGACTCTGTTGAAAAAGAGACGGCGCAGAGCAACCGTGAGTTCGAACCGGTGATTAGTATGCTGGAACAGATGCCGGAAGTTGAACAGGCGCGAGCCAGCCAAAACAATCAAGCCGAGGCGATTATTGAATCCGCCATCGACAATGATTTGATCATTTTGGGGACGGTGCAACGGCCGACGGTCGCGACAGACTCTTTTGGGGCGATACCAGATTTTATTCTCGCCAATGCAAAATGTGGGGTCATCGCGATTAAAACGCGCCGATTAGAGCTAGACGATCAAAAGCCAACGGCCCAAGTCTCAAAAAAGGTCGATCGTTGGTTTGCTCAGAATACGTTCCATGCAGACGAATTTGATCAGCTTGAACAATTGGTTGCGGCTAAACAAGCCAAAGGGTTGCGGATAAGTTTGGCTTTGCCGACTTTGAATGAAGAAGAGACGCTTTCGCAGATTCTGGCGCAAACACAGGATTTGCTCATGGAGCAGTATCCGCTAATTGATGAGTTGGTTGTAATCGACTCAGGATCCACCGATGATACCCGTGAAATAGCCCGTAGTTTTGGGGTGCCGGTTTATATTCACCAAGAGCTATTGCCCCGTTACGGCATGCGGGATGGCAAAGGCGAGGCGCTTTGGAAAAGCCTGTATGTAACGACGGGTGACATTGTGTTGTGGTGTGATACAGATATAAAAAACTTTCATCCTCGGTTTATCTATGGCTTGGCAGGCCCCTTGATTCGATACCCGAATATTCAGTTTGTTAAAGGGTTTTACAAACGGCCGCTAAACATGGGAAAGAATTTAACATCGGGCGGAGGCCGGGTCACTGAGCTAACCGCACGGCCGCTGTTGAACATGTTTTATCCCCAGTTGGCTGGCATTATTCAGCCTTTGGCGGGTGAATATGGTGGACGCCGTGATTTGCTTGAAAAACTGGCGTTTACATCAGGGTATGGTGTGGAAACGTCGCTGTTAATCGACTCATTTGAAAAGGCTGGGCTAGATGCCTTGGCACAGGTCGATTTGATCGAGCGGATTCATCAGGGGCAGTCGCTTGAGGATTTAAGCAGAATGGCATTTGCTGTTAGCCAGACTATTTTCAGCCGGTTGAATAAAAAAGAGTTGAAGGCGGTTAGTCATTCGATGCGTCGTTTAGAGCAGGAATTTGATGAAATATCGCTTGTGACAGATGAGCTAATAGAAGCTGATCGGCCGCCGATGAGAACAGTCCCCGAATATCGGGACAGATACAGGGTGCCAGAACGGCCGTTGACCGGTGTGAAAAAGGAAAACCTTTTGCGGGGGACCTTAGACGACCCGGAAGATGTGTTTTTGGTGCCAGGAACATTTACTTCTAAATCATAGAGCCTATTGCATTCTAAATTGATTTTATTGGTAAGAGGCTGGATAAAGCGATTTATTCAGCCTTTTTTGATTTAGGCTAAGTGGATCACATAATTTTTCTAAAAGATTTGGCAGGTTTTTACCTGAGGTGGTTGGAGCCAAACCTGCCAAATCTAAAGTCAGTTACTTTCTATCATCCACTTAGAACCACGAAATGACAACGCTTTATCTGATTCGACATGGGCAGACAGATTGGAACTTAGAAGGTAAATACACCGGGCAGTCTGATATCCCTTTAAATGATACTGGTCGAGCACAAGCACGACTTGCGGCCGATGAGGCGCATCATTCCCCGCCAAGTGTGATTATTAGTTCAGACTTGATTCGTGCTGTCGAGACGGCGGAAATTGTGGCTGCAGGATGGCGCTATTCAAAGCATATTCAAAAAGACCGCCGGCTGCGTGAAATTAACCAAGGGGTTTGGGAGGGGATGCACTTTAACGACATTAAGAAGAAATTTGCGGCCGAATTTGCAGCCAGGGAGGCTAACCCACTAGGCGTTTCTGCTCCCGGCGGAGAGACTGTGGGGGAGGTCAAGGAGCGGGTTGTGGCGGCAGTCAGGGAGATATGCGGCCGGTATCCGGACCAAACGGTGGCCCTTGTGGCCCACGGATTGGCACTGGCTATTGTGCGAGCGTGGTTAGCGGATCATCCGATTCACGATGTTTGGTCACTGATTCCACCAAACGCCAAAATAATCAAAGTCGAGATCACACAATTGCTGTAGGCTGTACCAACGCATAGCAAACATGGGCCATGACTCATTGCGGATTCTGAAAAGAGAGTTCAGTTGCTAAACTTTAAGAGGAATTTAGATTTTAAGTCATTGTACTCAACATCGAACGACAGCTCATAAAACTAAAAACAGGGTGGGAAACCAATGCAACCTTTTCGGGAATCTGTTCCTCCACACTGTTAAACACACACAATTCGAAAGAGACCGAGCAGTTACCCATTTTTGAGGACGATTGTTCGAATGATGACACCGAATGACACCTAGTAAAGCTGGGTGTGATGCTCAACCCGTTTGGGTCGAGTTGGTTCAATTTTCGAGTTCAGCCAAATTAGGATAACGATAAAAAATGGAATATTACCCCCTGCGCCGATCGCTTCATATCGGCTTTGTGTCAACCAGATTTGCAGGTACCGATGGTGTATCTTTAGAAACAAGTAAGTGGGCTGAAATTTTGGAGTCCATTGGGCATAAATGTTTTTATTTCAGCGGATTGTCTGATCGGCCGGAAGACGTCTCTTATGTCGTGCCTGAGGCTTACTATCGCCATCCTGATGTGGAATACCGCCATTTAAGCTTTTTTGGCAGCACCACACGTACGGCGGAAGATACCGAGTGGATCCATGACTGGCGAAATACATTTAAAACCCATCTTTACGCCTATATCAACCAGTTTGAGATTGATGTACTTATCCCAGAAAATATCATGGCGATTCCGCTACAAATCCCTTTGGCTTTGGCGCTTACAGAACTGATTGCCGAGACCGGCATTCCAACAATCGCTCACCATCATGATTTTGCTTGGGAACGGAAGCGATTTTTAGTTAATGGGGTAGAGGATTATTTAAGTGCTGCGTTTCCGGCCGACCTACCTTCGATTCAGCATGTCGTTATTAACTCACAAGGGCATTCAGCGTTGGCTCGCAAACGGGGTGTCTCATCGATGATTATTCCGAATGTGATGCATTATGAAAAAGAGCCGCCGGGGATCGATGATTACTCGGCCGATTTACGCCAAACATTAGGGCTGAGCGATAGCGACGTTTTTATTTTGCAACCGACCCGAGTGGTACAAAGAAAGGGCATCGAGCATGCGATTGAGCTGGTCCAACGGCTAGACCAAGATGCTATTCTGGTCATTTCGCATGCATCGGGTGATGAAGGGAATGAGTATGAGCAGCGGCTACGAGAATACGCCGATCTGCTAAATGTACGCACTCTTTTCTGCGATGAACATTTTGATGAATATCGACGGATTGAACCAGACGGCCGAAAAATTTATAGTTTGAACGATGCCTATCCCCATGCTGATTTAGTCTCGTACCCATCTGTATTTGAAGGGTTTGGGAATGCGTTTTTAGAGGCGGTTTATTTTAAAAAGCCGATTGTGGTTAACAACTACTCGATTTACGCGACCGATATCCGCCCGTTGGGCTTTAAAGTCGTAGAGTTTGATGACTTTGTGACGGAAGATACGGTTCGCCAAACACAAGAAGTTCTTTCAAATCCACAGCTGGTCGAGTCGATGGTTGAAACCAACTATCAGCTGGCTTTGCAGTATTTTTCTTATCGCGTTTTATGGCGTAAGCTCGACATTTTACTCGCCAATGTCATTGGCACTCGGCCGACGTTTGCTTTAGCAGAATAAGCATCATATTCATTGCTCCGTTCGCCTGCATAGGGTACCCTCTCAACATTATTTAAGATAAGAGGACCCCTTGGTATGAGACCCAATAAAGTTAAACAAATTTGGAAGGATGGCGGTTACGTCACCAATGGTTGGCTGCATATTCCCAGTTCGTGGTCGGCCGAAGTTATGGCCCACAGCGGGTTTGATAGCCTTGTCGTTGACCTGCAGCACGGGATGATGAATTTCGAATCATCTGTCTCGATGTTTCAAGCGATTTCGACCACGAACACTGTGCCTATGGCCCGCATCCCATGGAATGAACCAGGTATTGCGGGCAAACTTTTAGACGCTGGCGCTTATGGCATTATCTGCCCGATGGTTAATAACCAAAGTGAATGTGAAGCCTTTGTGGGGGCGATGCGCTATTACCCTGACGGGTATCGCAGCCGAGGGCCAACCCGAGCCAGCGTTTATGGTGGGTCTGATTACGCACAGTATGCCAATGAGGAAATTATCGCGATGGCGATGATCGAAACGAAAGAAGCGGTCGATAATGTGACCGATATCGTGAGTGTGCCAAACTTAGACGCCGTGTATGTAGGGCCTGGGGATTTGAGTTTGACGTTAGGCTGTGAAAAAGTTGGGGCAGACATCGATGAGCCGATCTTTATGGAAGCGATCGATACGATTTTAGCCGCCTGTAAAAAAGCTGGGGTTGCGGCCGGCATTCATACCGCTAGCCCAGAGTATGCTCGCCGTATGGTCGAAAAAGGGTTTCAATATATCACCCTAAGTACCGATACCGGCATTTTACGCGCGATGGCAAAATCGATGGTAAATGAATTTAAAGGTGGCGATGGCACCGTAAAAACGTCTTTGTATTAAAAGGCAGGAGACAAAAAGGAACAATCGTAAATGGAAATTAATCCAAATGACTTAAAGCCCAAAGATGTCTATAAATTGCTTTCAGGTGCTGTGATCCCACGGCCGATCGCGTGGGTTTCTACCGTCAGTAAAGATGGGATCAACAATCTGGCACCTTATTCGTTTGCAAATGCATTAAGCGGCGACCCACCCACGGTGATGTTTAGTGGGGGCCGGCCGAATGGAAACAACAAAGATTCGATTCAGAATGTGCTAGACACAGAAGAGTTTGTTTTTAACATTGTGACCTATTCTCTGGCACAGCAGATGAATATATCGGCGACAACTTCGTCACCCGAAGTGGATGAATTTAAGGAAGCTGGCTTGACGCCGGGGAAATCTAAGCTGGTCAAAGCGCCCCGCGTTTTAGAGTCACCGATTAATTTCGAGTGCAAGCTAATCGGTACATTTGATATTTCGGGCGGTGTCGGCCCTGGCTCGCTGGTCGTTTTCGGCCGGGTTGTGCATATGCATATCGCAGACGACGTTTTGCTACCCGATCATAAAATCGATCCGCTTGCCCTCGACCCTTTGGCCCGTCTATCTGGCCCTTCCTACTCAAAGATCGAGCAATTACTCAATATTGAACGGAAGAACTGGGGTGCAGACGTCGACCCCAAGAAAAAATAGGCTGCTTTAAACAGAAAAAAGGGGTATCTCGAAAACGAGATACCCCTTTTTTGTTGCAACAGTGGCGATTATTATTGACCCAAGGAAGGTGGAATCAATACGGTATCGATGACATGGATCTTACCGTTAGAGGCAAGGATGTCTGCTGTGATCACCCGTGAATCATCATTCAGGTAGAGACCGTTTCCAGCAACTTTGATATGTACATTTTCACCATTTAGCGTTTTTGCTGAGCTAAGGGTTTTCGCAATGTCAGAGCCTACGTCCCCAGCAACCACATGGTACAACAACACTTCGCGCAGTTGATCTGGGTTAGCAAGTAGTGCGTTTAGTGTGCTGGCTGGCAGTTTTGCAAATGCCGCATCGGTTGGTGCAAATACGGTGATGAAGCCGCTTTCATCTGCTAAGGCTGGCACAAGACCGGCTACGCCCGCAGCTGTCACGAGGGTGTCAAAGCTGCCGTTGCTGCTTGCGATCTCTGCAATGTTCATCAAGCTTGCACGTGATCCATCTGCTGAAGATTCTGCTGCGGCGCTGCTTGCGGCCGGTGCACTACCTGCGATGGAAGGTGGAATCAATACTGTGTCGATGACGTGGATTTTACCGTTAGAAGCCAGAATGTCGGCCGAGGTAACCCGTGAATTGTCATTTAAGAAAAGACCGTTTCCGGCAACTTTAATGTGAACACGTTCACCATTTAGCGTCGTGGCTGAAGATAGGGTTTTTGCGATGTCAGACCCGACGTCTCCTGAAACAACGTGGTAAAGCAACACGCTTCTGAGTAGATCTTTGTCAGCCAATACCGCATTTAAGGTGGCTGCTGGCAATTTTGCAAATGCCGCATCGGTTGGTGCAAATACGGTGATAAAGCCGCTTTCATCCGCTAGGGCGGGTACCAATCCCGCTTGGCTTGCTGCAGAAACAAGGGTGCTAAAGGCGCTGTTGCCGCTCGCGATTTCAGCGATGTTTGGCAGGTCAGCTCGGTCGCTTGAGGCGGAATCTGATGTTGAAGCTGAAGCGGTTGGTGCTGCAGCAGCTGCGGCCGCAACGGAAGGTGGAATCAAGACGGTGTCGATCACATGGATTTTACCGTTAGAAGCCAGAATGTCGGCCGTAATGACTTTTGAATCGTTGTTCAAGTACAGGTCATTGTTGAAAACTTTGATGTGAACGTTTTCACCGTTCAGCGTTTGTGCGCTGTTCAACGTTTTTGCGATGTCAGCGCCGATATCGCCGGCTACCACATGGTATAGCAATACGCTCTGTAGCAGATCTTTGTCAGCTAAAACCGCATTTAGCGTGGCGGGTGGCAGTTTTGCAAAGGCTTCATCGGTCGGTGCGAAAACGGTTAGGAAATCTCCTTTCGCATCAACTGCACCAACTAAGTCGGCTTTGGTTAATGCGGTCACCAATGTATCAAAAGAATCGTTACTACTCGCGATGCCTGCGATGGTTGGCAAGTCGTCACGTGAGGCTAGTGCGCTCGGGATCATTGTCAGTAAGAACATGAACGCGATGATTAAACTAATTTTGACTTTCTTCATAATGCTATCCTTTATTTTCTTCTAGATATCGATCATCTATTTTGTGATCGTCAAATAGCAAGCCGAAACAGAACACAATGCCAATTGTCCGGCTTGCGGTGCAGAGGTTGCTTATTTGAATTAAGGGTTTCGGTTGAAAGAAGAACCGGCCGATTCTTCGTTTTTTGGTCAGCGACGAGGTTTTGATTTAACTTAGTTGAATCGCTGACCGGATCGGAACAAGAATTGAAGGTGGACCAACGATCAAATTCCTATTCCTACAAGCTAGGTGTCTGCACGGCTGGTCAGGCTTGTACAGATATTGTCCCGCTTTTGTATAACTATTACGGCGCCTGTCTAGGTTTGTACTTATCAATCTTCAAAATTGATCAAATTGGTCGAAAAATAGGGTTTTTCCCTCTGGTAGGCGAAACAATTAGAATTTTATATGTGGGTACAAACGATCAAAATCCAAGATAATTGAGGCCCCACAAAATACACATTCCGAAAATAATGGTGAGAAATAGATTGCGCGTGTACCAAGCACAAATGATCGCGCCTAATCCGGCCCATATGCGCGCGTTGCCTAAAGAGATATCGGCCGCACCATCTTGAACGAGAATCGCCGGGACGATAAGGGCAAACAAAACGGCCGGTGGCGCATAGTTTAATATTCGTCTCACGACAGGGGGCAGATCATAATGGCCGGCTGCAACGATAAATGAAATGCGTAAACCGTAAGAAAC
>JAHDEB010000039.1:10798-13481 GCA_020629055.1 Chloroflexota bacterium | reverse complement strand
TGATTCTTCTTCTGATGAAATCGGTTCTTGGGTTGGATGGAACCAAATTTCCTCGAAGTAACCGGCGAGCATGCCCACGATGGCTGCCACAACTAACCCTAGGTTAAGGGGCATATCGGCCGCTGCGATCGATAAAAAGCCACTGACAACTGCGGCCGTGACACTGGCCACCGAGCGAATATTGGGGACGACCATGGCGATGAGCATTAATGGCATGGCAAAGTCGAGCTCCCAACTTTCAGGAATGCGGGTGCCAAACCATGCGCCTAGTGCGGTTGAAAGGGTCCAAATCGCCCAAAGAGGGGCCGCACTGCCAAGGTAGTACCATTTCATCCGCTCTAGCGAAATGTCAGGCTCCTCTTCATAGCGGGCCCAAGTAAATGCATAGGCTTGGTCTGTAAGAACGTGGCTGAGGAGCAATTTCCAGCGCAGGCTCATATGTTTAAATCTTTGGGAAAGCGATGCGCTGTACATCATCATGCGTAGATTAACGACCAGCACCGTCAGGACAATAATGGGCAGGTTTGCCCCTTCATCTACAAGCTGCATGGCGGCCAACTGGGCGGTGCCTGCATAAACGAGAAACGAGTTGAATACGGCCGTACTTGGCCAAAAACCGATGTCTACGGCAACGACCCCCATGAGCATGCCAAAAGGAATGGCGGCTGGCAAAACGGGCATTAGCTTACGCAGCCCCAATAAAAATTCGTCTTTCATATCCGAATTATCGGTGATAAAGTTCCAAAAAGCCCAAGACTGATTCAAACCTTATGCTCATTCCACAATCAAAATTTACCGGTTTAGAAAATATCGTGCATCTGGCAACTGGAGGGGAATCACCGGCCCTCAAAAGCCATGCGGATGCGGTTAATCGCTTTTTTGCGGCCAAAGCCAAAGGGGAGGATTGCCGTTACGAAATTGAGGCGACCTATCGACGTACACAACGAAAAGCGGCCGAACTGCTGAACGTTCATTCGGACGAAATCGCTTTTGTTGAGTCCGCAACCGCAGGTGTAAATACCCTTGCCTATAGCATCGATTGGCGGCCGGGCGATAACGTAGTCGTCGCTGATGTGGAGTTCCCTTCTGATGTGCTGGTTTGGACAATGTTCGAGCAACAAGGGGTAGAGGTTCGCATCGTAAGCAACCGGAATTGGCAAATTCGGCCGGAAGATGTGGCTGCGCAAATCGATGAACGGACCCGGGTTGTGGCGATTAGCCACGTCAGCTACTTCACCGGCCAGCGACAAAATATACAGCGTCTGTCTGAAATTGTGCGCCAAAGCAACGCCATCTTTTTATTAGATGTGACCCACGCGGCCGGAGCGGTTGCCGTAGACGCTGGCTTGGCCGATGTGGTGGTGTGCAGCTGCTATAAATGGCTGCTTGCTACCCATGGGACCGCGATCTTCTATTGGAACAAAGAGAGATTGCCCGATTTTCAACCCCCTTTTATCGGTTGGGCGACACCGGCGTCTTTGCCCAGTTGGGATGCCCCCACAACTTATGCCCTGCCCGATTCAGCCGACCGGTTTGTAGCAGCAAACCCCAGCTACATTAGCATTTACGTGCTTGAAAACGGGTTGGACCATCTGCTTGCTATTGGCCGAGATAAAATCGAGTCATACATCTTAGATTTAAGTGGGAAGCTTTGGCAAGGGGTTGCTGAGCGGGGGTGGGAGATGCTGACCCCTGAAGGTGCAAATGAGCGTGCAGGGAACATCTGCTTTTTAGCACCAAACGTCAATGAATTGACCGAACGGCTTAAAGAGAACGATATTTTGATTTGGGGCAGCTATGGGGGTGTTAAGCGGGTGCGGGTTTCAACCCATCTGTATAACAGCGTGGCAGATGTTGATCGCTTTTTGGATCATGTAGGACGAGCCAAAGCATAGCGCTACGAGTTACCAAGCTCAATCCAAACCGGCTCATCTTTATGCCACCGGCCGAAAATCCAATCTGGCGCGATCTCTTCCCCGATATTAAGCGTCGTGTTGTCTGACCAAACTTGGATCGTTTTGGCTTCATGCTTAAGCGCGTCTTCGATCAAGTTTCCCGTCTTGAGGGCATAAGCTGTGCCGATCCCGATCGCTAGAATCTGTTTGGTTTGCTTGTTAATCAAAAGATCAATCGCGCCATACCGAACAACGGACCCATCTTGAATCTGCGCGCTAATTTTTCTGAGTTGTGAAAAGATATCGGGATGGGTTGTACCGGGCCGTTTGGATTGACGGTCAAGAAAAATGAGCGAGGCTTTATTTTCGGGGGTATCCAATTCGTCTTTTGTAATTTGTGTGAACATGATGGCGTTAGTCTGAATTAACCGGCCGGCCGAAGGTGATTAGATTCCCATCCGGGTCTAGCACCGTAAAATCCCGCATCATGTAGGGTTCATCGGCCGGTTTGCGAAAAATATCGCCCCCTTTCGCTTTTACATCATGAAAATAGCCGTCTACTTCATCACAAAAAATATAGACAGACCCTTTGCCCACCCGTTCTGCTACCGCATCTCCGGCCGTCAGATGTATTTGGACATCCCCATGTTTGACTCCGACATATTGTCCTATTTCAAAGTCAAAATCGAGCTCAAACCCTAATACGTCTAAATAATAGCTTTTCGCCACAGCCAAATCACTGACTGAAAATATGGAGGCTTGACTTTCTGTTTTCATAATTTTTGCTG
>JAHDEB010000039.1:0-10698 GCA_020629055.1 Chloroflexota bacterium | reverse complement strand
AAATCACTGACTGAAAATATGGAGGCTTGACTTTCTGTTTTCATAATTTTTGCTGGCCAATGATAACCCAATGTCGGCTAAATGATGGAATCGGCTCATTTATGATTCGTAGCTGTTCATTCATTTGATGCGCTACCGCTCTAGACAAGAAAAGTCTACAGACCTTTCTTGTCTAGAAAGGGGTAAATACCCCTCTACCCCAATGCGATTTTGAGCGAGCGATCCATATCTGCCAGTAAATCTTCGATGTTTTCAATACCGACAGATATCCGAACCAGACTGTCTGAAATGCCCGCTTTACGCCGTTCTTCAGGTGGTACAACCAAATGGGTCATTCCGGCCGGATATTGAATTAGGGTATCAACATTGCCAAGGCTAACGGCAAAAGTCGGAATCTGTACCGCTTCAAGCAGCTTCACACCGGCCTCATAGCCCCCGTTTAATTCAAACGAGATCAGGGCGCCAAACCCATTAAGCATCTGCTTTTTAGCCACTTCATGCCCCGCATCGCTGGTCAGGCCAGGATAATAGACTTTATCAACGGCCGGATGTTGCTCTAAGAATTCCGCCATCGCTTGCCCATTGCTGGCGTGGCGTTCCATCCGAATCTCAAACGTTTTTAACCCTAAATTGGCCATCCATGCATCCATTGGACTCGGGGCCTGCCCCATCAGTTTAGACACCATCTTGACATCTTTTTTCATGTAATCAAGCTGGCTGCTGATAATCGCCCCACCGGTTACATTGCCGTGGCCGGTCAAAAACTTCGTCGTTGAGTGGATGACGATGTCACACCCACGGGTCAACGGCCGCTGATGATAAGGGGAGGCAAACGTGTTATCGACACAGACCCAAGCATCATACGTATGGGCAACTTCTGACAATGTCGAGAGATCGACAATGCTCATCGTCGGGTTGGCGGGGGTTTCGGTATATGCCATGACCGCATGCGGATTTTTCGCAAACGCGGCTTCCCAAACGTCGGCCGTGTTTCCATCAACCCACACCACGTTGATGCCTAATCTTGGGGCGAAGTCGTGGAAAAAACTGAACGAGTTTCCATAAAGGTCCCGCTGGGTAATGACCGTTTCCCCCGTACGGACACGGCCCAGAACTGCGGCCGAAATCGCCGCCATCCCTGAACTAACCGCCTTTCCTGCTACGATCTCTTTGGGGTCACGATCTGGCTGTTGACGCAGTAGGTCTAATCCTTCTAAAAACGCATATTTATCACCCAGTTGATCCACATTGGGGTTTCCCGAGCGGGAGTAGACGTATCCCGGCTGCTCACCAGAAAAAATCGCCTGCATCGTGGCCACGTCGGGGAAGCCAAATGTGGTTGTTTGAAAGATAGGTGAAACATGGGCACCATGGGCGTTACCACCCTCGTTATAGTGGTTAACGATGGTCGAAAGCCCAGATTTGGGCTGAATTTGTTTTTTCATTTTTGTTACCTTTTAAGAATTGAGGCGGAGAGGAGGGGCGGCACAGAGCTAAAACATCGCACCACTCAATAATCAATCATCTCGCTACACGTTTTAATAGCGGATTCTGATCCAAAAATGAATTCTCGACAAGGGAACCGAAACAATTAGGTCCGCAATCTATTAAATTGCTTTGCCAATATGTAATTCGCATCCAACCGCACTGGGGTGGTCGAATACCAGTGCAGTGGGCGGGGCATCACGCAAGAGCCACAAAATAAGTAAGTCACCGGCGGCCGAAATCAACATAACGGTCGCATAAACAAACAAGGGGTACGAGCCTGTCCAAAAGGCGATGAGGGTCGGGCCAACACCCAGTATCAGCCCCGGCAGGGCAACGGCCCAGCGGTATCCGGCTAATTTTAAAGGAATGGTACAGTGAGCGTATGGCGTTGCTTTCTTAAAACCAAATTTGATTTCAGACCAGTTGGCACCCCCTAGCCAATAACCAATCCCATGAATTAGCTCGTGAACAACGATGCTTATAACGAGTAGGATGGCTCCGATCAAGGCGGTTTGTAGTGAAAAATTAAGGCGCGTATCCTGCCAGACCGCTTTAAAAAGAAGAAATAGAATACAAGTAGCCCCCAAAGCCAGCCCGCTTCCCCACCAGTTGGCGGCCGAGATACTCATTGTTTTGTCGATTATTTGTTTGTTTTGCATCTGGCCCCCAGCATAGGGGCTTGGCCCAATATTTGTAAAGCTCTTCAACAGGAAAAAAGAGTGATTTAGAAAACCTGCCACTTCTTTTTTAGCTGAACTATTCGCTAAACATCATGTACAAACTAATGCCGACATAGTAGACGGCATATAAAAGTGATACGTTGACCAACCAGACCGGATGGTTGGGGAACATAAAGATGGCGACCGCTAAAATGATTCCCCAAACGTAGGCCAAGGTTAAAGTCGGTGTTTGAAAACGCAGCATGCGTGAGGGATAGGCATATTTGATCGGAATAAAGACGAGAATGCCGCATAAAACCAAAATGCCAAAACTGACCCAAGGGTTTGGCAAAAGGAGTATCAAATACATGACCACTACGTTCCAGTAGGATGGGAAGCCTAAAAATGTATGGTCTTCTGTTTTGGCATCGGTACGGCAAAATTGATACCCTGATGTCATCGACATGATCGCAACCGCCAAGATGGCGATATTACGGCCGGGGACAAGGCTAGGGTGTAAATAGACGATCGCGGCCGGAAGCAACACATAGGTGAAATAGTCGATGATGTTATCGAGTAGCGCCCCATCAAAGTAGGGAATTACTTTCTTGACGTTGGCCATGCGGGCAAAAAACCCGTCAATGGCGTCGACAAAGGTGGCGATAATCATCCAAATAAAAACCATGCGCCAATCTTGGTCGATGGCAGCAAAAAGGCCCAGCAGGCCAAAAAATGCACCTGTGGCGGTAAATGCATGTACGCTCCAAGCTTTTATTTTTTCCCCAGTTGTAAATTGTGCCGCAGCTTCAGTCATTCGGTCCTCATCCATAAAAGTATTTTGCTAACGGTACAGCCAGTTGGGTGAATTCGCAACAGTTCGTTCAAAAAATGATTTTGTATCTCTCTATCACGATCTATTGAAGATGATTGAGAATTTTTTTATGATGAAATTGTTCCCATATAAAAGCGCAACGACTGAAGTGTGTCCAGAGTCTTAGGCCAACATCACCCCCAATCGCGCTATATCGAACAGCTACGTTCAATGGATGACGGACGCACCTCAAATGAGAGGAAAATCATGTCTTCTGCCAGCCTAGAAACACCCCTTGTAAATCAACCTATCGATCCCCCTCGTCGCCCTGACACAAAGTTTTTGCTGGGCGATTATTCGATTTATTTTGCCGATGAAGCCAATTATTTTCTGGATACCGGCAAAGTCGGGCCGATGGTCCGATTTCGTTTGGCACATTTAGACCATTTGCTGGTCACCGATGCTGAATTTGCGAAAGAGATTTTACAAACACGCAATAAAAACTATTTAAAAGAACCGCGTCTGATGAAAATCATCGAAAGCGGAGCAGCTCAAACCTTATTTTCATCAGATGGGGATGAGTGGATTTGGCGTCGTCGTTTGATGCAGCCTGCCTTCCATAAAAAACAGATCGCGGCTTTTTGTGATGCCATCCTCAACGAAACAGAAAAGATGGTAGACAGTTGGAACGCCGGAGAATCGCATGATATGGATGAGGCGATGAAGATGGTTACGATGATGATCATCGGCCGGACGATGTTTAATGTAGACATGGACGGTGATTCGGCCGATCTGCATTGGGCCTATCGTACCTTGAGCGAAACGCTCATTAGCCGTATCACATCCCCTATTCAAACACCAGCATGGATGCCGACAAAAGCGAACCGTGATTTTCAGGAATGCCAAGAGATTATCACAACAACACTTTCTTCGATCATGAATGAGCGCCGCCATGCGACCGAGCCACAAAATGACCTGCTAGAGATGTTGCTGACAATGGTCGATGTGGAAGATGGGTTTACCCAAGAACAGATGATTTTTGAAATGTCGAGCATTGTGTTCGCTGGGCATGAAACAACGGCAGCGACCTTGGCGTGGATTCTTTATGTGTTGACCGAACATCCTGATGTGGAAGCGAAGTTGTTAGAGGAAATCGACACGGTCATTGGTGATCGTCGGCCGACGATGGATGATTTAGAAAAGCTGCCGTACCTAAACATGGTTATCAATGAAACGTTGCGCATGTATCCGCCTGCCCGGGCGACAACGCGCCAAGCTATCGAAGCTGATGAGCTGGGTGGATACAAGGTTCGGGCCGGTGAAGCTGTGTTTATCAACATTGAAGGGATTCAGAAAGATGAGCGTTACTGGGATAATCCGCTTCAATTTGACCCGGAACGTTGGACGGCCGAACGCAGCGCCAATAGGCATAAATGGGCCTTTTTACCATTTTTAGATGGCCCCCGAAAATGCATTGGCGAACCGCTTTCTCGCACAGAGATGCAGCTGATCCTCGTAACCATGCTGAAACGTTTTCGTTTTGTGCTCCCAGCTGGTGCAAAGGTCGAAAAGAAAGTTGGATTTGTTCTGCAACCAAGTGGGCTAGAGATGATTCTAGAACCGCGCTAGCCAGGGTCAATTAGCCACGCTTTTTTAGTCGGCGGAAATCAAAGACGCCTGAGATTTGAGTGGGATCAACATCCTCAGCAAATATCTTGTGCTTCACTACTTTTTGTGTCCCGGTTACGGGCAGGCTTTCGACAAAAAGTAGCCAGCCTGGCGCTTTGTAATAGGCCAATTGTTTAAAACAATCGTCAAAGATGGCGCGGGCCGTTTCGACATTGGGCTCAAATCCGGCCGCCAATACGATACAGGTAAATACCTCTTCATCCCTTAATTTATCGGCTACCGCTAGTGCGGCCACTTGACCCACGGCCGGATGCCCCTGAATCACCGTTTCAATTTCGGCGGCAGCGATATTCTCCCCCGAACGGCGAATAATGTTTTTCTTCCGATCTACAAAATAGATCATCCCTGTTTCATCTTGCTTCACCGTGTCCCCTGTGTGGAACCAGCCGCCGCGCCATGCTTCGGCCGTCGCTTCTGGCTTGTTCAGGTATCCTAAAAAAGCCCATTTGCGCGGCGTTTCGGCCGAATGGCGCACCAACATTTCACCCGATTCCCCTACGGGTACATCTTGGTCATTTTGGTCAACGACACGTACCTCTAAGCCCGGCTGCGGCCGACCAATCGCCCGGGTATCAATCTGTCGGGGGTCATGGCAGTCGGCTAAAATTCGGCAAAACTCGGTCATTCCCCATATTTCCACCAGCGGAAAGCCAAAGCGCTCTTCGAACGGCTGATGTAGCGTCGGTTCTAATCCAGCCCCGATGCCCATGCGCACCTTGTGGTTCTTATCTTCGGCCGATGGCTGTGTGTTCATTAAGATGGGAACCACGGCCCCCAAATAGTGAACAATTGTCGCCTCTGTTTCCCGGATCGACGGCCACCATTTATCTGGGCTAAACCGTTCGGGTTGTATTTGACAGTTGCCGGTTAAAACCATCCCCCACAGCGAGACGATACCGGCATTGACATGAAACAGGGGGAGTGGGTTAAGCAACCGCTCTTTGCCTTCTTCAAAGGTTAGGTATCCGCCTCGGGTGACATACCAATACCCCAACATCAATTCATATTCATGCCCCATGCGGCACCCTTTGGGTCGGCCGGTTGTGCCGCTCGTATACAGCAGGCTCGCTTCGGTATCGCCATGGATGGGGCCACTTTCGGGGGGCGCAGTTTCGGCCGCAGGCAAGCCGCTCCACATTGAATCGAGAGAAATTGAAGGGATATGTAAACCACTTTCCGCCAAACTTGTCACTATCAGCTCTTTCTTGAGGTCTAAGTAGATAACAAGGTTTGATAAAGAGTCTTGAAGCAGGTATGCGATCTCGGCTGGTCGATAATCTGGGTTAATCGGCACAATTGAGATTCCCAATGAATTACAAGCAAGTTTAACGAAAACGAATTCAGGTCGATTCTCGAGCAAGATCGCGATGCGATGACCGTGACCGTATCCGGCCGTTGACAAGAGGTTTTTAATTTGTTGAACAGTGTTAGATGCGGCCTGATACGTAATTTGATACCCCAGCGGGTGATAACTTCGCTCAGAATCACTGGGTACCATCAAAAAAAGGTTGTCAGGGTATTGTTCTATCGCCTCATTGAAAACGACGTCTATCGTTTTGTTTTCTGGGTGGATCATAAGGGTAACTTGTCAAGATTTCTGAAAATTAATCACTGTCGAGCTTAACTGTTTACGACAGACCTATTTAGGATATTCTACAAATTAATCTTCTCAAAACCCTGTTTAGCATCAGATTAGCCAGAGGGGGAGATTGCGAAAAAGATACAAACAAATAGTTTGTTAAAAAAGGAGAAAATTTTGCTATACCAAACCCCATCTAAGTTGAGCGTCGCTAAATCAGGCTTGCGCCCAATTATCGCAACCCTGATTCTATTTCTAGTCAGCATTCTCGCTTTCAATAAGCCGGTTGAGGCTGCTCCTCAAGGCTTTGTGCTCGTTGATAACTTCGACTGGGCCGCAAGTGAGGAATTTCCGATCAACGGGAAAAATGGCTGGGTTTCATCGAGTAACGCAAAAGTTGAAACGGACCCCGGAAGCGGTAGCGGCCGTGTTTTAGTGCTTACAGGATCAGATACATACGCGAGTAAGCCATTGCCGGAAGAAATCTCTAATGCATCGCAAGGCACACTGTTTTTCCGCATCCGGCAAAGTGGTGGGGTGGATGGGTTTGGCGGTGCATCTGATGTTGCAACCCCCACGGCCTGGGGTGATTATGAAGTTCAAGTAGGAACACAGAAAAGTTCGCCTGAAAAGCTGAGCGCTCGGGATGGAGGCTCTTTTGCGACAAGTTACTTTGCTGTATATCCTGATGTTTGGCACTGCATTTGGCTTGAGGTGAATAATATAGATGATACCTATCAAGTATTTATGATGGGTGGTGCATATGATCATCGGGCCTTATTTTCAGTAGATGGTACAGACACCTTTGACTTGCGTAATGGTGGTTCTAACGCACTAGAATCATTTTTTGCTCGGACCGGTGCGGATGGTGGAACCATGTATATTGATGATATATACGTCGATAGCAACCAGCATAATAATTATAGCGAGGACATCTTTTTTTGCCCTCAAAACGATAACATTCAACCTCCATCAAGCAGCGGGTGGCAACTCATTGATAATTTCAATAGTTTATCTAACGGGTCTTTGGACAATAAAAACGGCTGGGATGCAACCGGTGGTGTACAAGTCGTATCTGATCCGAGCAATGGCTCCGGCCGGGTCATGTCGTTGTCTGGACAGGATCAGTCAGGGACCAAACTTTTTCCAGAGAGAATTCGAGATCCATATCGTGGAACACTATTTTTCCGCATGCGGCGCGATGGGAATGTCGATGGATTTGGGGGTGGCTCAGATGTTGCGGCTCCCAGAAATTGGGGGGATTACGAATTTCAAATTGGCCGGCAACCGAGTCGCCCCAATCTGTTTAGCGTTCGGGACAAAAGCTCGTATCTAGGAAGTGCTCAAACCTTTCAGGATGATACATGGTATTGCGTCTGGATGGACGCTGATAATCACTCAAATCAATATTCCGTTTATGTAGACGGGGGGCAGTTTAGTTCTAGAACACTGATTTCAGCTGGGGGAACGACGACGTTCGATTTTAGAAATGGGTCATACACCAAGTTACTCTCGTTTTTCGCCCGCACCGGGGCTGCTGGTGGGACGCTGTATTTTGATGATATTTATCTTGATGCTGGGCAAACCAATAGCAGCCAGCCAGGAGGTGCTTGCCCTAAAGTCGAACCTCCTACACCGACGCATACCCCAACTCCAGTGAACACATCGACTTCAACGCCAACCTCGACGGCAACGAAAACCCCAACCCCAGTGAACACATCGACTTCCACACCGACCCCAGGGGCAACAAAAACCCCAACTCCTGTGAACACATCAACTGCAACGCCAACCTCGACGGCAACGAAAACCCCAACCCCTGTGAACACATCGACTTCCACACCGACCCCAGCGGCAACGAAAACCCCAACTCCCGCGAACACATCAACTGTAACACCGCCTCCAGCGGTAACGCAGACGCCAACCCCTGTGAGTACGCAAGAGTCAACAGAGACGCCGGTAGCTTCGCTAACCCCGACCTCACCAGCAACACCAATCCCGAACGAAACGCCGTCAACCACACCATCCACACCCCCTACGGCTGTTCCTGCATCCAGCGCAACGCCAACAGTTGCACCAAACATTCCGTCAAACCTTTCATTTAGGGTTTATCTCCCACGGACGGCGGCTTCAGAATAAATAGGGGCGGAACAAGCGATCACCAGTTTGAAGAAACCAAGGTCAAAGCATTTCTATTGTTTAGAAATAGCTTTGACTTTGATTTCTATAGGCGGATAAAAATTCTTATATATCTAGGCACCTCACACCGGATAGTATAGTCCCAGATTGGAAGAATCCACAAACCCACAATCGTTATGCGTATGTCTACAATAACCCAGTTAACTACTTCGATCCATCGGGCCATAACGGCTGTAGCATGGGCTACTTGGATTGTAATGGGGACGGTCAAACAGATACCGCAGCTGGGGTTACTCCAGAGATTCAGCAGGATTTAGTTGCAGCAGGAGAACAATCTGGCCAAGCCGCTTTGATGGCTCTTCCGGGCTCTACTAGAGCTTTTAAGGAAGGTGCTGGTGCTGTCAGGAGAGCCATTAGTTGTTTCAATAGTTTTGAAGAAGGAACCCTTGTTTCTACCCCAGATGGAATGATGCCAATAGAGCAGATTCTAATTGGCGACTATGTGCTGGCATACAACGAAGCCACAGGAGAAATTGATGCTTACCCTGTCACTGACCTCATTTCTCACATTGATATGGAGGTGGTCTACCTCCGCATTGATGGAGAGATGATTGTCACAACTGATGAGCACCCGTTTTACACCAGCAATGATGAATGGGTTGATGCCGGTGACCTTGTAGTTGGGGATGAAATTCGCCAGCTAAACTGGGAAACGGGGACAGTTGAAGCGGTTTACACAGTGACCCAGCCCCAGTCAATGTATAATTTTACGGTTGGGACGGCTCATACTTATTTTGTAGGCGATGAGCAGTGGCTGGTTCATAATTCAGGGCCATGCAATATTCTAGTTGGAGGCGTAAACTTTAGAAATTATGATGGCCTGATTGAAGCTGGGAAGAAAACACCCGGATTTATAAAGCGAGAGCACCATTGGATACCTAGAGCTACACATAAACGACTGAAAGGCCTTTATCCAAACTTAACCTACTCTGATTTGAATTTCATAGAAGCAATAGATCATGGTTTTCATCAATATTTGCATGGAAAAGGTGCCAAAGGCACACTCCAAGAAGCGTATAACGGTCAATTAACTCGTTGGCTCGATAATAACCCAAACGCGACACAAACTGAATTTTTAAATGAAGTATCTCGTTTGAGAGAAGAATACATGTCATTGTATGATTCTTATCTGCTTCAGTAGTAGAGGTGCAAAGAATGAAATTTTTTATACTTGAAATTCCATTAAAACCAATTGAAATTAGCAAAATTGTTTATAAACATCGAGATTGTTTGGGTTGTGGGACTCGCCCTCTTGGCAGAGTTGGCTCTGTTGCAATAAAGTTGACATCTAGACAACAATATTCAAAAATCATTTGGGGAGGTGGTTTGTTTGCGCTGGAAAACGTATTTACAGAGCTAGAAAAAGCAAAAATCCTGGGATGGAGAAAAGGCTTTTTAGAAGTATCAGCCTCAAAGAAAATGGACTCTCTTACAACAAACTTTTCTGAGCTAATCGTGATAGGTAAAACCAAAAATTTTGCTCAAGCAAACGATCTTAAAGTTGAAATTGATTGCAAAATTTGTGGATTTCGGAAATATGCTCCCCCTGTACATGGCTTTGATATTCCAGAAGAATGTTGGGATGGTTCAGATATTTTTTATGTTGATGAATTGCCGGGCATTCCTATAGTTTCGGAAGATACAAAAGCGTTTTTCGAAAGTAATATAGATTTTAATGTAACTATGTACCCAACTAAGAAATGGGTGCCACCATATCCCTAAGCTGTTTGTTGCCGATGTGGCTGGCAAACTGATGTAGGTCACAGTGGTAATCTTGCCACGTGTGGGCGGTAGGGTTGCGCCGACGCACCCAGTTGACAAACTGTTCAATCTCTTTGAACATTGTTGAACCTCCTGCGGGCCCGTTTGGGCGAACGGACCAGCGACTAAAAATGGACATATAAAGTGAAATGCCATTCTAGGCGCAGGGGGTTCAATTTTTAAAAGTCCACCGTGCGGTTATATGAACCAGTGGATATATAACCGGTCACTACTGGACAGATTTAAGAAAGTGCTTCAAACTCTTCAAAAACCTAGTTTAGCCCATCAACCCTCACCCCAACCCCTCTCCCAAGCTTGGGAGAGGGGAGCCACGCCGCTCATTTTGGCAAAATTTTGCCGTCAAGCGAGCCTGAAATCCTTCTCCCTCAGGGAGAAGGTGGCCCCGAAGGGGTCGGATGAGGGGTTTTTTCCCATAATCTAAAATCTGTCCGGTAGTGAATATAAAAATAGGGATTCCTACCAGTTTGGCATGTAGCCAAGCTTTATTGCATCTA
>JAHDEB010000038.1:12440-37664 GCA_020629055.1 Chloroflexota bacterium | reverse complement strand
GGTTAATGCAACTCCGCAGTCTTCGTACAGCTGTGTTTTTAGGATGTGGCTATTGTCAATGATCACTTTCATCGCTTTGCGGCTCAGAAAATAGCTAAACTGCCCGCCGTAATAGGGGACAACCTCATCCACTTGAAAATACAATTGAGACAGCTGTTTGTTCCAAGTTTTATTGGCATGCCACAGTGGGTCGAACGAGTCTGAAATCAGCCGGCCGCCGATGTAATCGTGTGGTTCATAATCAAATTTAGCCAGTCGGGATGGGCTTAAGATCACATCATCATCGACTTTTAGCAGATAGTCGAAGTTTGTTTCGAAGTAGACCCACTTGACGATTTCAAGTACTTTGTTGGCTAAGAATTCATACTCATCACGGCAATCCAATATCAAGCGATCATCTAGCATGCAAGATGGGCGCCCCTTGTCACCTTCAATAAATGCATAGGTGAAACCGGCCCTATTCATATCTTTGAGCCATGTTCGCCTTTGAATCTCTTGCTTCTTTCGATTTTTACGGCAGCTTAAGATCGCCGTGAACACATTGGCGACTTTTTGATTTTCCGGGTTGATTTGTCGCTGGCCGGTTAAGTTATGCGTGATGTTTGGCAAGCTGTTAAAAGCCCGGTTTGCCCGATTTATATCTTTTAACTCAAAATCCGAAAGCGGCATTTCTTTCAGCTTTGGATCTTCAAGCCCGGTTACTTCGACAAAAGAATCTGGAAGCTCACCCTTTTCTCGAAATTTAAGGATAGTTTCCATTCGAACTTTATCTCGCGTGTCCCCTGTAAAAATCCCTCTATCTTTGAATTCAACTTCATCTAAGCGGAACAGTTCTACATAAACAGGTTTTTCATAGACGAGTTTATGGGCACGATAAAGGTAGCTTTGCTCTATTTCTTCCCAAGGTGGCAAATTGACCCAGTGGGCACCATGCTTTTTTGAAAAGATTCGATATTCATTGTGCTGAGAGTTTGTGTCTACCCAATATTGTTTTCCATCTGTGTAGACCTCTAAACCAGAGAACCAGATGACAAAGTTATCTCCTCGGGTTCGAACTTGAAAACGAGTCACCATTTCAGAAAAATTTTCTTCTATGCAAATGTAATCCGCATCCCATTTTGCAAAGTTGACCGATGTACTTTTGGATAGACACCAGTTGTAATAGTGGCCCAACGTGTTCGCAGAGGAGCTTAGAACCGCTTCGCCGTGCTCCTCTCCAATGCGCGGAATGCTAAACGGATAGGAGAAGACCTTTAGATTGAAATATTTATTTTGCAAGCGCTCCGCAATTAAGCGTGTTTGATCGGTGCTTCCATTGTCGACAAAAATCACCTCATCGACATAGGGGGCAACTGAGGTTAAGCATTTTTCGATTGTCGCTTCTTCGTTTTTAGCCCGAATAATAAGTGACATCCCTCTGGTTAATTTGGTGTCAGATAATTCTAGACCTTCGGGTAACGCTTTGTAACCGGATGTCTTCCGACTGTAGCGCCACTGGTTCATCATTTTAGTCTGTTCTTGAGACGGCACTTTGATGTTTTGCCCAAACGTTTCAACAAACTGAAGCTGATGGGCCTGATGAAGACCATAACTCATTAAACATTTTTTGTGCGAATTAAACAGATGGGCGGTGTGGAAAACCTCATCGTAATAAACGTACAAAATTGTGTTCTGTGCAAAATTAAAATAGATGCTTTTTTCATTTCCCCAAATTGAATTGACACGGTTGTTCACCACAATCTGCTTTGTTTCGCGACGGATGTCTAGGTGTAGCGATATGTTCCCTGATCTAGAATGCTCATCTGTAAAATTGGCGAATTCTTTGGTTGTTGAATACCCTTTAAACAGGTGAACTTCAAAGATTTGTGTAGGCTCTTGATTTTTGAAATTTTCAGCTTGATGATGGTTCGCTGGAAGTTCGAATGTGATATTGGCTTGTCTGAAAGCGCTTGTGTTTGAATCATCCTCAAGAATATCAGGCAACCTGAGTCGTTTTTGATTGCTGTCACGATTTGAAGCTGGTGCATGATCAAGAGTCCTTGGTGTGGTGTAGCCGAGCCGCATCAGTAAATCTGAGCTTTGTCTCTGATCATTAAGGTCTTCCCGCTTAATTCTATAGAAATTTTCAGGGTATTTTTGTGCTAACGCTACAGACGTTTCATGATATAGAGCAACGTACTGTGCGACCGCTTCTGATTTATCTATCCCCGATTCAAACTTGGGGGCACTACGATCATAGATTTGATCATATTGATAGATAAGGCCATCATGAGTTTGATAAACGTTAGTATGCGGCCGCAAGTGCATCAATGACTTAATCTCAGACTCCTGATCATCATAGACACAAACAAATTTAATCGTCTGATCGTGAGAGATCAATTGCTCGACATATGGCAGATAGGAGCTCATGATGTCGCCCACAAATCGGGTCGGCCGAGTCTGAAGCAAATAATTGATGATCGCAATCAGTTGAGCAAAATCATTCTCCCATGAGGGAAAGCGGAATGGGTGTTGCCCCATCTGGGTAGAAATAAAACTGTTTTGCTGTTGGCCAAGCAAATTTTGTAGAGAGGTATAACCTTCGTGTGCAGCTCCTAGCCCTAGAACCAACTGTTGGCCTCGGTTATTTTTAATTTCGGCAGGACCGGCCGTAAATTGGAGCTGCGGATTGTCCGGGTGTGTTAAGAGATGAATCCGTTTCGCCAAGTTAGCTGCATTCGTATGTCTGGTTGAATTGACCCGAAGAATATCGCTTTGACTACCACGGGTAAGCGCAAACGGATAAGTTGCCGTGTAACAGTCGAAATCCCGATATAAGACACGATCAGCTACAACTAAGTTGGGTGCTGCCGTCTTAAAATCGAGCTCATTTTGCATTTCATCGCTTGCAAAGCTTAAGAGCTTAACTGCCCCTTGATCGCTTGCTAAATACAGTGCGGTGCTTGGGTTTCTCCAGTTCCAAGGCAACCAATGTTTACCGCTCAGGTACGCCAGGTACCCTTGTTGCAAACTATCAAGCCCGTGGGTGTGGAACTGTAAAATATCCCAATCTTTTGGCGCATTTACCTTTAAAGATTTGTAATCAATTGGAGCGATTTCCTGCAGGTCATCTTCTCGAACAAAGAAATCACCTTGTTTATCTTTTGCACCCTCTTTTAAAGCCACAAGATGAGAAGCGACACAAGCTTTTTCAACATCTAAAAGTTTATGTTGATCGGGCCGCATGTGAAACTGGGGAAGTGATTGGGGGGTAACCGCTTCTATTCTTTTGTGTGGCGCTTTAAAACGGGTCAGATTTTCTTCAGTAGTTTGTCGTCTATCTGGTCGATCTGAGCGATTAATCCAATAGGTCATCGCTCTATTTTCAGATTCTTGTTGAAAAGGGATATTTTTTGCCCCATCTAAATAGCCCCACCACAGGGAAGTGCGATGCGTTCGATAAAAACAAGCTTTTTCCTGCAATGGATGATTTTGGTTGGCTGACTGATCACCCCAAAAAGCCAAGGTCTCACCGATATCGAGGGCTATCCCTCCCTTTTGTTTAATCAGGTCGCAATAAATCGGCCCAAGTGGACCCGCATTCACTAGAAAAAGCTCGCCTTCGTAGGCAACTTCAAGCCGATCACATAAGGCTTTAAATCTGTTCGGATAATGCGGCTCTGGCCTGTGAATGTCAAAAGGGGTTTGTTTTGTATGGGCAGGGGGAACAAGGTGTTCAATGCGGGTACCGATACCGAATATATCCATCAGCTTGCACCCGATGGGTGTATGGCTAATGAGTGAAACCGAGTCAACGTGACTCAAGATCAGATCATATAATCCCCATATCTGTAAGTCATGGTTAATGTCAGAGGAAGTGATGGTTGACTGAGTGGTTGGGTTCGCTTCAACGAATTCAAGAACTGCAAATAACTGTTGGTGAAACAAGCTGAGCTCGTCTTCTAGGTAGGATTCATGGAATAGCTCGGGAATGCCGATGATATCCGCATTTAAAACCGCCTTTTGATAAAGATCTTGATCTAAAAAGCGGTTGCCGTTCCACTGCTCCTCTTCCATCAGGGCTGTATTTTTATCAGGCGTGTTGAGCAAGCAGAAGCCATGCGGCCGAACCAAAGAAAATGCCTGTTTTGCTTTGATCGCCTCAAAAATCTCGGCCGCTATTTGGAACGCTTCATAGGGAAACTGATTCGTATGCAGAAAGGCGTTCTGCGATTGATTTGCAATTGCGGTCACCATCCTCAAATGTTTTTCAAGCGCCGCCTTTTGTTCTTCTGGAGATCGATCGTAGGCATATAAATAATTAACCTCTGTCGCTTGAGTCAAGTCGCTTTGGGGTGTCGCCGAATTTAGCTCTTGTGCGTTTAAAATCCGGTCTTTTGTCTTTAAAAAAGCCAAAAAGGCCCAGTCTTCAATATCAGCTAAGGTCAAATCTAATAAATGGAGAGCGACTTCAAATTGTTCATGTATCGCAAGCTGATTAATGACCTTCAGCAAAACGATAGGGTCTTCGGGCAAATCTCCGATCTGGTTACGCCACTTGGTGTCTCGCACGGCTTCAATGGCAGAGCTAAAAGTTTGAACAAACTCCTCGGTATGCTTTGCCGTTAAGAATTGTAATCGGGACAGAAGGATTTCGAGCGCTTCTTGATTTTCCCCCGTAATAAGAAGGGTTCTGACATATTGCAGAACGATGGCCATCGATTTAGGGTCAGCATTTAATAGCCTTTTGTATTTTTCTCTCGCAACATCATATTGATGCTGATGAAGTGCAAGCTTGGCATCGAAACTGGCCAAAGCTAGGTTTTTTGGGAACTTATTCAGTGCATATGCCGCTTGAGCGTCTAACAGAGAGATATCCTTTTCAAATTGTAAGGTGTCATGCTGTTGCAACTGTTTTAGCGCAAGGGTTAAGGCGGCTAAATGGCTGTTAGGCTCCTCTGGAAATGCCTGAATATATTTTTTCGTCGTTTCGGCCGCTAAGTACCAGTAATTATCATTCGCTAAAATTCGAGCAAGGGCGATAAACATTTCCCCTTGCTGTTTGGGAAAAAGATCTCCAAATTCCTGCCATAGCTCTACCGCTTTTGCCGGATTCCGCTTCTCGGCTAGTTCTGCTAATTTGATGTAACTGACAGGCTCTGATGGATGTTGCGTGCGTATAAAATCCCAATGGTTGTATGCTAGGTGCCATTCATTGAGAGCAAACGCGATATCACCTAACAAAATATCAGCATCGACTCGTCCAGGAAAACGCTCTTTATCTTCTATTGCTAGTTCGCGGGCTTCTTCAAAATAGTCTAAGTTTAATAGGGCCCTGGCTGTTTGAAGCGTTGCAAGCTCATGATCTGGCTGCTGCAGGCGAATATAGTCCCAATGTTCATAAGCCTCGTTCCATCGCTTTTCGGCGGATGCGGATGTAGCCATCTTTGTATATTCGTCTAATGTTATTTTCTGCAGAATTCCATTTAAATCAGACATAGTTCATTCTCTAAAAGGGTTAAAAAGTAGGGAGCGCGAGCCCATACCCAAAATATTTAAAGTCATCTGCATAAATTTTTGCGACCAAGGCTTGTTCTTCAGCTCCATAATATTGTTTGAGCTTTTCTGCCGCATTGGTTGCATGCGAGCGTTTTGAGATGATTTTCTTGTTGGTTGAGTTTTTGTTTATCCGGCCGAGGGTAAATTGAAGATCTTCCTCTAGGTTTTCAAACCGGCCGATGAAGCCAAACTTCATCAATTTGTCGGAGCCGAGCAGGTGCCACTGAGGGCGAAAATGAGGGTCTAATCGGCTAAAATCTACATGTTGAACCTGCTGTAAAAAGTCTAGGAACGTTACTTCCTCTTTCCCCACAGGATGCAGATTTAAAGGTGACCGATAATCAATTTGATGGGCTTTGAGAATCTTGTCTAGGAAGGCGGACAAAATGCGTGTGTAGGGATTTCGCACAAATGAAAAAGTGAAATAATCTCCCCGTATTAAGATCGACTTGAACTGGCAGATCAAAACATCGTTTGGAGCATCTTGATTCGCAAAAACGTTGGAAGCCTCTTTGCTCGTGGTTCCTTTTGGTGGCCGTTTACCTTGAGTGAGTTTGTAAAGACTCTTCGCTAGGGTTGAACTAGCCACTTTGGGGACCGGGCTATATAAAAACCGATGTTGATCTGTAAACCGAAAACGCCATTTACTTTTCTCCCACGAATTGATGTTAATGTAATCTTCCAGCTTCGTTTCAGTTTCGACCTTTTGTAGCCGAGCCTTGTATTCTCTGACAAGAGAGCGCTTATTGGGGTAATTTTTGACAAACTGTTCGATGCGTTGGCGAGACAGTTGAAATTGCTCTTTTTTTAGTGCAATTTCGATCAGGGCCAATTGCGAGGGAAAATGAGCCGGATGCAACGCGACATCCATATGGTAGAAGCGCTCCGCTTTGTTAAGCTCGCCAAGTTGTTTTAGAGTGTTGGCGTATGGTTGCAAAGCCCATTCATAATTTGGGAATCTACTGAGCAGACGTTCCCATCTGTTTTTTGCAACCGGCCAACATCCTTGCAGCTGAGCAATCTTTGCTAAATGCAATAAAGCGTATGGCCGATTGGGATACTGTTCCGCATCTTCAATGAGGAGTTCTTCGGCTTCTTCAAATCGGTTAAGCTCCATCAAAATTTTACCGAGTTTAACCTTCGCCCATTCATGGTTCGGTTCTTGTTTTAGGATATTTACCCATGATTGGTGGGCGCCATTCCAATCTCCGTTTTCGATAGCGCTTTTTCCAGATTGAATCAGTTCGTCAATGATCATCGGACACCTAAACCAAATCCGTACCCAAGAAACTTAAAGTCATCCTGATAGATTTCAGCAACTAAAGCTTGCTCTTCTGCGCCATAATATTGTTTTAAGCTTTTATTCGCGTGGGTCGCATGCCCACGCCATGCTGAAGGTTCATCTGCAAAACTTTTGTTGCTTATCCGGTTTAGGACGTATTGCAAATCTGAATCGAAGTTTTCGAGATGGCCGATAAAGTCATATTTGATCCGTTTGTCTAGTCCCAGCAGGTGCCATTGCGGCCGGAAGTGAATGTCCAACTGGGCGATATCTGTCTCACGGATGCGCTCTAAAAATTGAGCAAATGAAACATGTTCCTCATCATGGGGTTTAAACCCCAGTCTGCGTCGGCGACCTATACTTTCTGCTGAATCTTTTTGAATTTTATTTAAAAAGCCGGACAAGATTCGCGTGTATGGGTTGCGCACAAAAGTAAAAATGAAATGATCTTCAAGAACCAAGGCGGAGCGCAGCCGGTTTGAAAATTCCTGATGGAATGATTTTGCGGGGTAGCGTAATGAATCAGCTAAGGCGTTTCGAGAAGTTTCTGAATCTGCTGCTTCACCATGAGTAAGACCATGCAGATTTAGCACAACGGATGAGGAGCCGGCTTTCGGCACTTCAACATAAATATAGTTCAGTTGATTCCGGCAAATAAAACGATATTTAAGTTCGGGCAGGGTTAAATAGTTTGCATAGTCTGACAGCTCGGTTTGATCGATTACTTCTTGTAAGGCACGTTCATGTTGCTCTACGGCCGAGCTTTTCTGCGGGAAATCGTTTAAAAATCGATCGATGCGCTGTCGTGCCAGACTGTATAGCTTTTTTTCTAAGGCGATTTCAATTGATAGCAAGGGTCCGTTGAAGTGATTAGGGTGCAAGGCGATATCCATCTGACAAAAACGCTCCGCTTTATTTTGCTTGCCCAACTGTTTTAATGTCTGAGCATACGGCAAATAGGCCCATTCATTATCGGGGAACTTGCGTAATAGTTGCTCCAATCGACTTTCTGCTTGAAACCAGTCGTCTCGCATCTGGGATATCTTGGCTAAGTTTAAAAAGGCAAAAGGGCGATCTGGATGTTCTTTGACATCTTCAAGAAGCAATTTTTCAGCTTCATCTAAGTGATTCAACTCTAAAAGAATTTTGCCTAATTTGACTTTAACCCAAGCATGATTGGGCTCTAGCTCTAATACGTTGCTCCACGACCGGTACGCATTCTGCCAGTCCCATTGATTGATGGCCTCATCACCTTGTTTGATCAGTTCATTGATGGTCATTGTCGATTTATATCGTCGGTAGTTCGTACCCATATCCAAGATAACGAAAGTCATCCTGATAAATCTCTGCTACTAATGCTTGTTCATCATGGCCGTAATATTGCAACAGCTTGGTATTTGCATCCCTGCCGTGGCTTCTGTAAGACTCTATTTCCCAGTGATCGTCAGGGTTGTGATTTAGGTGTTGCAATACGCTTTGTAGATCTCGTTCAAGTGTTTCAAACCGGCCGATAAAATCGTATTTCATCATCTTATCTAACCCAAGCGCCATCGACTGCGGCCGCCAATGAGCATTCATCTCGCTTGTGGGTGTTTCTCTAACACGCAACAAAAACTCTAGGAAACTAAGCTCGTAATCTTCGGGCAAATCGAATTGCTCTTGCATTTGAAAGGCCCGGCCGGCTCTTTTTTCAATATCCTCGACAAAATACAAATATGCAGACAACATCTTTGTATAGGGGTTGCGCACAAATGTAAACGTGAAATATTCTTTTGCGGAGAGCAATTGGACTAACTCGTGCTCCTGCTGTTTAGATACAAATGAGGGGAATATTTCTGTATCCCGATTAAAAATCTTGACGATCTCTTTTGGGTATTGCCCAGACACAAGACGGTAAAGATTTTTAACGAGCGTTGAACTAGCAACTCTTAAATTCCGAATACAAATAAATTTGAATTCATGTGAGCAGAAAAGTAGGTAATCGAGCTGTGCAGGTGTTAGATTGAAATAGTCTTGTAGATTTCTATCAGGTGACATACTGACTCTCTTAAAAAAATCGATGTGATTGTGATAAACAACATGATTGAAGTGAGTAAAGCATCCTTATAAGTTCACCCTTCCTTGGTTTCGATTATCACAGATTCGCCTTTAGCGGGTATGGCCTTTAAGTCCAATATGACCAAGCTTTTGCGGCTTGTAGGGTTCTCCTTCTTGATGAATTAAAGTGAGATAGATTCTTGATAAACCCCAGCAATCTTTGTCGGTATATCGGGTTAGGTGTGCTGATAAAACAAAAGAGCGCTGAGAAATATCAGCGCTCTGTACCAGGTGAATTAAAATTTAGACAAAACAGGCCTAAGGCTTGTCTTAACTGGAGTTTGAATTTTCCTCAAATACCCGCTCTAGTAATTTGTCTGATAGATCATCGACAAGTGCGGTCTTATCGTCATTCGTAATCGTATAATTATTTGTTGATTCATACAGCGTAGGGGCTCCTTCAAGATATTCCCATGCAATTCTAGAAATTCCCTTCGCATATGCATCATTGTCTGCAACCGCTATGGCTAGATTTCCTTTAGAGTTGATGTACGAGCGTAATTCCAGTGTGTTGGCAGGTAAAGTGCTTGGCAGATTTGGGTCGTTTGCTAACTGCTGAACTTTTTGCCAAATTGGCAGCTGCGGCAATCGCGTTTGGGCATCAGTAAAAAACTCAATGATCGTATCATGTGGCTTGTTGATTAGGGATTCGGCTAAATCTGGAACTTCAAGCTCGATTGCGATTAGGATCGCCCGTTGCTCTGGATTGAGCGAGCTCCATAATTCACTGAGAGTTAAAACATTATCTGTGCCGGTATTGATAACAATCGCTTGAGGTTTGGCTGGCTCTTGCGCAGCAAAAGCAGGTGACAGGTTGGTTAGTTTTGCTAATACCAATAAAACCATCAGGATTTTATTGATTAGACCTCGAATGCTGCCAGATAGTCTCCAAGAAGGGAGGAGCTGCCTCAAAATATGTCTTAAATTGGTTGCTATTTCATGCCGATTTCGCTGAGTCATTTTACGTCATTTCCTATTACAGGGCGTTGAACAAAAGCCCTAAAATAATTTTATATTTGTGTGCCCCAAGCAAATTAATGAAGCCGATTCAAAAACAAGCTGTTACAGTGTCGTCATTCTGAATTTCGGAGTCAATCGAAGATAAAGGACGTTAGTAACACGAGTGAGCTCAATTAGGACTAGTGGTTTGGCTGAAACATGTATTGCGGACTCTTGCGGTAGCCAAAGGCTGAATAGCCGTCACTCATTTTGCCTTCTACCTATCAATGACAAGAAGATAAAAACAGATATAGTCCCATCTTGTTATTAATCGCATGAAAGAAATTATGTATACACCACTTACTGCAAAGACCGTTGTCGATTATGTTCGTCAATCACCTGTCGCTGGCCAAATATTTAACTCAGACGAAGCATTGACGGTTGTGGATCTCTCAGATGGGGGGAATGTCAACTTGATTTTTCGGGTTCATAGCTCCTCCAACACAGATCGATCGGTGTTGGTTAAACAAGCACTGCCTTATGCTCGCCGCTATCCTGATGGATCAATGCCTTTAGAGAGGGCCAAAATAGAACATGATGTATTGCAGCTAGAGGAAAAATATTGTCCAGGACTCACTCCAAAGGTTTATGGCTATGATGGGGTGATGCATGTCAACCTGATGGAAGATTTGAACAAGCATCTCAATATGCGGATCGGGTTGAGCCGAGGAATCATCTACCCTAAATTTGGGCAAGATACCGGCCGCTTTTTGGCCCGAACCCTTTTCTACACCTCAGATCTGTTTCTGCCATCTCACGAAAAAAAACAGATGGTCACCCGGTTTATGAATCCGGTTCTTTGCAAAGTGACCGAACATCTCTTCTTTAATGAACCCTGTAAGCCTCACCCGAATAATCGTTGGACAACCCCACAGCTTGACCCGGTTGTCAGCACCATTTACAACAACCTGACTTTGCAGGGGGAGATGTTGGTCATGAAAGAAAAATTTATGACGAAGGCTCAGGCGTTGGTTCATGGCGACTTTCACACCGGCTCTGTTTTGCTAAACTCTGAAGATACGCGATTTATCGATCCTGAATTCGCCTTTTATGGCCCCATCGCCTTTGATGTCGGATCGATGCTGGGGAACTTAATCATTGGCTATGCGGCCCAAGAAGCGTATCAGCCTGATGCAGCGGTTCGTGCCTCTTATCGCACGTGGATTCTTGAAACGGTTAGCGAAATTTGGTCTACCTTCGAGCGGGAGTTTCGCCAGTTATGGCTTGAAGATGGGGATAAGGAAGAGTGGTCATCTGCCTATTTTATGGATCGATATCTGGATGAACTTTTTACTGACGCGCTTGGCTATGCTGCGGCCGAGATTTTTCGGCGCACCATCGGCATGGCTTGGGTTGATGACTTTGTTAACATCGAAGATCCGGATATGCGGGCATCGGCCGAACGTGTTGCGCTTGATATTGCTCAAGTATGGCTTTTAAAGCGGCGGGAAGTTAAGTCGATCGAACAGGCGATACAACTCATTAAATAAAGCTATTTAGAACTGTTATGACCAATCTTAATTACTTAACAAATAAAACCCCCAAGCGCTTTGACCTAAAACCGGGTGCACCGATGATGAAAGCGGTGGTAACAACGGGCAATGGGGGGTACGAGAAATTGGCGTTTCGAGATGTACCAATCCCTCAAATTGGGCCAGGAGAGGTGCTGCTTAAAGTGCTTGCAGCCGGTGTCAACAACACGGAAATTAACACCCGTTTGGGTTGGTACTCTTCGTCTGTAACAGATGGAACAGAGGCGTTCTCTGAGAGTGGAAATGAGGATGATATTCCTGATGGGGGATGGAACGAGGAATCTCCTTTTCCTTTTATTCAAGGGACTGACTGCTGTGGTGAAGTGGTTGAGATTGCACCTGGGCAAACGATTTTAAAAGTGGGTGATCGGGTGCTGGTACGTGCTTGCATGCGCTTGAACGGCTTTGATTCAATTGAGAATATTTGGATGGCGTCTGACTTTGATGGGGCTTTTGCACAGTATGTCAAAGTTCCTGCAAGTGAGGTTTTTGCAGTCGATTGTCATTGGTCTGATGTGGAACTAGCGACCATCCCATGTGCTTACGGCACGGCCGAGAATATGGTTCATCGCGCTAAAGTCAACGCCGATGATCGTGTTTTGGTTACCGGTGCGTCAGGCGGGGTGGGTTCGGCCGTGGTGCAATTGGCCAAACGGCGTGGCGCACGTGTGACCGCTGTGACGAGCCAATCGAAAGTTGCTCAAGTAAAAGGGTTGGGGGCCGATACTGTCCTAACCCGAGATGCCGATTTGTTGAGCGTGTTGGGTGAGTCAAGCATTGATGTGGTGATTGACAATGTGGCTGGGGATGGTTTCACTCTTTTGCCAAAAATCATGGCTAGGGGCGGCCGATATGCTTCATCTGGGGCGATTGCTGGCCCCATCGTAACCTTGGATATGCGCGACTTTTATCTGAAGGATCTTACGATGATCGGGTGCACCGCTTGGGATGAACCGGTTTTTCCTAATTTGGTGGGTTACATTGAACGGGGGGAGATTAAGCCGCTGGTTGACCGGGTGTTTGACTTAAAGGATATCGCTGTGGCGCAAAAAGAGTTTATGAAAAAGACTCACTTTGGCAATTTCGTATTGGTTCCGCCTGAAGGTTAGCTGAGGTTTTATAACAGTTATTGCTTGAGACTTAACTAAAGCAGCTTTTTATATGGATGTCTACTTGGCCTATGCACCAACATTGGAACATTGTTTATAGCAGTTTAAATGTAGAGCCTGCCTGTCATTTCGACAGGTTTTCCCAATCAAAATAAGCCCTACCTGCCCGAATCGTTTCGATTTCAACCGGATCGCTTTACACACATTTTGTTTCAAAATTAACAAGAGGAAATGTGTCATTTTGAGGAAAAAATGATCCCAAATTTGTCCTGTTGATCTTTAATTCACGTCGATTTGAAGATAAATACCATGCCAAAATGATCTTTAACGGTGCTTTCACAACCACTTTAGACGGTTCGTAAGAAACAAAAAAAATGGCAAAAAATGCGAGCCTACCTCTGGAGATCCCCCAAATGTCCTAGGACTCCTATGACCGTAATTTTAAGCAACTGTGATTTAGCTTACTCGCGAAATGCATGAAAAGTTTCAGCCGAGCTTACGACACCCTCCCATACTTCCGGCCGTCTTAACTTACAGGCCGTCGGGAGAAGTAATTCGACGGATCAATCACAACGAGGACTAATTTCATGGGACAACAAGCAAACAGAAAAATCATAGCAATTTGGGGAGCACTCGCTCTCTTAGCAATCATTTTAATTATCGGCGGCACATCATTTGCGGGTGAAGGGGGCATTTCAGCCTCACTTGCAGCATGCGGCCCTCTGTCTCAGGAGGCAGAAAACGGAGCTTTACACGGAGCGATGCAAATCGGAGAAGAAGACGGCCGGCAATATATCTATATGCCGCAAGGGGCATCTCCGAGCAAAGACAAACCACATCCAGACAATCGAGTCGATTACTGTATGACAGTTCCTCAGAGCGGAACCTATCTAGTAAGCGGCGTAGTTAGTGCCGAGAATGACAAAGGGGACTCATTTTGGGTTGTCATTAACGGTAAATCTTATTTATGGGACACCGGTTTCGGCCATGGTTTCAATGAAATGTTGATCGCCGACCGTCAAAATGATAATGAACCGGTTTTATTAGAGCTGCCATCTGGACAGGTCAAAATCAGTGTTCATTTACGTGAGGCAGGCAGCAAATTAGACAAAATCGAACTGCTTCAAGTCGGGTCTAGCCTAGAGCCAACGCCGACACCCGAAGGGTTTGAATATCAATGCGGCCCGTTGTTCCAAGAGGCAGAACATGGGACGATGGTCGGTAAAATGCAGATCGGTGATCGTCAAGATGCAAGCGGTGGACGGTTCATTTTTGTGCCAGACTCTGCTGGTGAGGCGTCTAAATCTCCAGATTGGGAAAACCGCGCAGATTTCTGTGTCAGAATTCCAGAAGATGGTAAATACCAAATTCGGGCTGCGGCAGATGTCGTTGATGGGGGACGCGACTCGATGGTCGTGACAATCGATGGTGCACCTTCATCCGGTTTCCTATGGCAACCACGCAATGGTAATGGTTTCATCGAAGATATGGTTCATGATCGTGGCATTAACGAGACACAGATCATTTATTTGACTAAAGGGGATCACACTTTTACCTTCCATCATCGCGAGCCAAGAACAATGCTTGACTGGTTTGAAGTGGAACCTGCGGCCGAAGTCGAGATCGTTCCAACAGAACCTGCGGCTACTGAAGTTGTACCAACCGCTACCAATATTCCGGTAATTGCGACCGCTACGCCTGAAGAAGAAGCATGCGGATCGCTGATCATTGAAGCTGAGCGCGGAAAATTATTTGGAAATTTCAAGATCGGTACACATCAAGATGCCAGCGGTGGACAATACATCGCTGTGCCTGAAAGTGAAGGGAATGCGCTGGGCGGAAAAATAGATCCGAAAAACCGTGCAGAGTACTGCGTGAATATCGATCAGCCTGGTGAATATCAGATCATGGCATGGGCGAGAACACCAAAATTCCACGAAAGTGATTCATTCTACCTAACGATTGATGGCCAACCTTCGGCCGGTATCGTTTGGGATGTGCGTGATAGTGATACCTTCGTCAATTCATATGTAAACGCCGTCGGGATTAGTGAGCGACTATCAATTAATCTTGCTGCAGGCGAACATACCATCACATTCCATCGTCGGGAAGCGGATACACAGCTAGACCGATTTGAGCTGATTTTCATCTCTGAGAGCAGTCAGCCAGCTCCAACCAAGGTTCCAACCAAGGTTCCGACCAAGCAGCCAACCGTTGCATCCACAAAGGTTCCAACGCAACAACCAACCAAGGTGCCAACAAAGCAGCCTACAAAAGTACCGACTCAGGTTCCGACAAAAGTTGCCACACAGGTACCAACGTCTGCAGCACCAACCGCCACACCGATTTCATCGGCTTGTAGCACCAATCTAACGATGGAAGCGGAGCGTGGAGAAATTAAGGGTGCGTTCCAAGTACGTAACTTCCTTGGTGCAAGCGGTAGCCAATATATCTATGTGCCTGAGAACGGACAAAATGTCCCTGGTGAAGAGCTAAACGAGGCGCATAGCGTTACATTTTGCGTCAATGTATCAGATCCTGGCACTTACAAGATCTTAGCCCGCACTTGGGCACCAGACGTCAATCACGACACCTTCTATGTTCGGGTAGACGGTGCACCTAGTGAAGGCTTTTTGTGGGATGTCACCCAAAGCACAACGTTTGTAAATGACTATGTTAACGACCGGTTTAAATCGGACCCAACTGAGATTTTCCTGACCGCAGGTGACCATACGATTACCGTCTATCATAGAGAACCTGGTGTGATGTTAGACAAAATCGAGCTAGAGAATATCGGGAACGGTGGTGCACCGATTAATCCGACGGCAACGCCGATAACCCTTCCTCCAACCGCTACCCCGAAAGCGACTGCAATACCACCAACCCCAACGGCTACGAAGGTACCCGCAACATTGGTCCCGACAGCAACCGCTGTTCCACCAACCGCAACAGCAACGATTCAACCTGAATCGACGTTGGAATCTTGTGGTTCAGTGAACCAAGAAGCGGAAAACGGTCAATTATTCGGCCGTATGCAGGTCGTCAACGATAGTAGCGCCAGTGGTGGCCGAGCGATTGGTGGTTACACAGATTTGTCGCAGATGTCTACGGCCGATCGCGTTGACTATTGTGTCTTGATCATGCTCCCTGGCCATTACCAAATTATCGGACATGCGAAATCACCAGATACAGGTTCGAATTCAATGTTTTGGACCGTTGATGGCACGCCGGGCAACGGTATGATTTGGCACGCAGATCTTACTAAAGAATATCGCGCACAAAATGTTTCTGACGGTGGGAATGTAGAAGGTGGCAATAGCAGCAAATCTGTTTATTTAAGCACCGGTAAGCACACGATTAGTTTCTATCTACGGGAGACTGAAATGTTGTTGGACCGCTTTGAAATTGTTTCAGCCAACGGCGGTGGCGGTGTGATTCCGCAACCGACATCTACTTCGATTCCTGCGACAACCGTACCTGCAACCGCAACCCCAGTTCCAACGAACCCAGGCAATCCTGGGGGTGGCGGCTCACTTGGCAACATGGTTCCAAAGCAAGCCCAGATCGATTACTCAAATGCTGGGTTACACGGTGGCATTCCTAACTACACCAACATCATTGAAGTGACAGGACGCACTCAAGATGACATTCAGCGTGCGATTGATTCGGCCGCCCCATACACCAAAATCATCCTGCCACCGGGTGTGATCAATATTGGTCAGATCAACATCACAAAACGGAACATTGTGATTTCAGGTAGCGGTAACGGCTGTGGAGAAACGATTCTACGCATTGGATCTCAAGACTCTGCATTCTTTATCGGCCGTGGTGGGTACACCAATTCATCCATCAACCTAAGCACCAGCGCTTACCGTAACAGCAAGCAGGTTACATTGACCGATGCAAGCAGCATAAACGTTGGTGATTACGTGGTGATTCGCCAAAACGACAGCAGCGATTATTTCCGAGCTGACTTAAGCCGCAACGCGAACGAAGATTGGACCCGGAACAATGCACAACAGATGAATAAAGTTGTTGCCCGGAACGGAAACACATTGTCGCTAGAAGGTGGCTTGAATCTTGATTACACCACCGCGTTAAACGCACGGGTTGCAAAGGTCAACAATGTGATCTCTGGTGTTGGTATCGAGAATTTGACGATTGAACGGACCGTTGATGATGGTGCCCAATATGAGTCAGCGAATATCTACTTTAAATATGCCGCTTATTCTTGGGTCAAGGGTGTACATTCTAAAAATTCCGTACGTGCTCATATAACGATGAATAAGTCATACAAGTCTGAGATCCGTGGTAACTATTTGCATGCTTCGTTTAACAACGGTGGCGGTGGACATGGTTATGGTGTGCGACTTGAAGGTGGTACGACGGACGTTTTAGTTGAGAATAACATCGCTAAATTGATGCGACACAGCTATATCGCCCAGATCGGCGCAAATGGTAACGTCTTTGGCTATAACTACTCAACCGATCCATACGGTGAAGGGTTTGGTGAGATTTTCACCGACTTGAGTGTACACGGTGGATTTGGACACTCGAACTTGTTTGAAGGGAATCAGGCACAGCATGCTAAAGTGGATAATATCCATGGTTCTAACTCGAACAATGTGTTCTTTAGAAATAGACTAGAGCAAGATATCGACAATTACACATACAAGAACCAGCTGATGTCGAAAGGGGCATCAACGCCTCACATCTGGGTACATGAGAATCAGTACTACAATGCATTTGTAGCCAACGAGATCGGTTTTCCAGGTGCGAATAGCGCAACCCAGACGGTAGGGTTTGACAGCAGCCGTCGCCGTGACAACTTTACTGTGTGTAAATACGAAACAAGCAGTGACGGAGAACGTGGTTGCGGCCGTACCCGAGAGACAACGGTTAACCACGGTACACACGACTATCTTACGGGTCAGACGACTTGGGACAGTTCTGTAAGCTCGCGCAGTTTCCCGAACTCGGTTTATCTAAATGGCAAACCTTCGTTCTGGGGCAGCTCGGCTTGGCCATCGTTTGGTCCAGACCGGCTGGGGCTAAGCGAGAATGATAAGATGATTCCTGCGAAGGCTCGATTTATCGACGCGCAAAACGGCCGGGGTAGCTACTGTTACTCAGGCAACTAGATGATTCTCTGTTAATATCGATTTAGATCAGGGCCCAACCGAAAGGTTGGGCCCTTTTTTGTTAACTGCACCACGAACAATTACAAAAATAGCCGTTTCAGCTCAAAAAGCTGAAACGGCTATGATCTTCAAGAATGATTCGACTCAAACAATCGCGTGGAACGTTTGCCGTTCCACGCAACACGTTTCTATTAACTAACGCCTCAGAAGCGGTAGATAAAGGGTCGACCGGCCGGTTGTCGGTGCATCAAGCTCTGATGCACGTGGTGCTCCTGCGCTAATCGCGTAGGTGCCTGTTGCGGCCGCGCGGTCGAGATGAGAGATTTCAACATAGAACCGATCTCCGGCCGTGGCGCTAATCAGCCTAAAGAAATAGCCCGGATCACTGCCGAATTGCGTCCCTTCACTGATCACCGTTTGACCGTCTGCAGCCAAGATGCGAATGTTCGCATCCATCCCTTGGGCTAAATCGGTGACGCGAATCGCAAACTCTCCACTTTGGGTTACATCAACCCGGAACAGATCTACATCATCGGCCGTGTCGATTTGGCCAGCCATCTCTTGATTGCTCAACGGAAGCCGCGTTGCGTTTGCGGTATCGTCTTGGTGGTCATCGGCCGAAACATCATCGATCCGTACGATCGTGGTTGCTGTCGCTTCGAAATCTGAACCGACTAAGCCTGAACGGTGAATATAATTCCCACCATTTTGAGCTTGCGTAGAGACACTGCCTAAGCTTGTGAATTTGGCCGCGTTATCCTGATTTGAAAACTTGACCCGAAGCTCGTGATACCCATTTTGAGAATAGGTCAGATAGCCGGTATATGTTCCATCACCCGCAAGTTTATCTGGTGAGACCCCATCATCTAACAAGATGAGGTCGGTTTCTGACCCATTGGGTGCTAGGGCGATTGCTGAGACCTTCGCACTTGTGATCGGGATGTCACCCAATAACTGGGCGGTGATCATCACCGGTTCTGGATATTCAACCAACAGCCCTGGCTCGACTGCGATCTGGGCGGTGTAAGGGGTAGCTCTTGTCCTTAATAGATTCGAATCGCTAGAAACCCACTCGATATTCAAGTTTCGCCGTGCTTCCGCTGTTGCTAGAGGTGTTGCAATTTCTATCGAAGCTTCTTCATTATTCATCGGGGCAAATGGAGCTAATTCCGGATAATAAGGCCGAAGAATGGTTTGACTTGTGTAGTTCGGATCATCGGTTGGCGGGCGTGACAAGGTTTCCCAGCCACTCGCTTTGTACGCCCGGTTTTGGGCCGTCTTGCGTAAGCGGCCTTCAACGTAGTTGTGCTTGGCAACCGAGAAATTTGCGTAAGCTAGATCACCACCAGCACCGATCCAAGGGTTGGTCATGATCGACTTCGGTGTCGGTTCATCGCCGTCTTGGGTTTCAAATTCCTCATACAATCCATAGTAGTAGTGGCCAAATAGACTTGCTAATACGTAGCCAGCATCCTTGCCATTTTTTTCAGAGGACAGAATGTTGACCGGTTCTGCAAATTCAAAAATATCGGCCATAACGATCGCTTGGTGGGATTGCTGGACACCTGAAACAGTTGCTCTTGGCCAATCTTGGGGATTCCATCTGATATCCGCCCATTCATAGGCGTCTCCGTTTTGATAGAAAGAGACGTTCCGAACGCGGTGAACCCCATTTGTCATTTCGAATACCGCTTCTGAAAAATAGTGAATGACTCTTTCATATTGCGAGCGATCAAAGCGGTCTGGGGTATGGTACAACGAGATGTTGAGATCAATGTATCGAACCTCTGGTTGAGATGGAACGACTGTAATCGATACCTCGCCATCGGCCGAGCCACCATTGCCATCAGAAATCGTGTAAACAAATGAATCTTGACCGGTAAAGTTTGTCGGAGGTGTATACAGTACAACGTTCCCGAAATTATGCAGGGTTCCACCTTCTACCGTTGTTCGTGGGGTGTCAAAAATCGACAACGTTTCGTCTCGATCTGGCCAAGAATAATCGTTGGACAAGACGTCCAATTGGTTGTCCCAGCTATTTTTCTCGAAAACAAACGAGTCAGGATTGGTCTTCGGATCATGGTTAGTGAGTTCCGCTTCTACATAGTGAACGGTGACCGTGTGGTCAGAGTTTGGCATGATGGCTGTATTGCGCCACGTCGGTGACGCCCCTTCGAGGGTTCCTTCCCAACTGCCGATTTGTGACCCGCGATGTGGATAGGCGAACAAATAAATCGTCTCGCCGGCAACATAATGGCCCAATGAACAGCCGGGAGACCCTTCTCTGAGATAATTTCTAATCGCCAATGGCCAGCCAGAGCCGGTATGAGCCAAGGTTAGCTTATGGCATGTGGTTTCGGCTTGTTTAACAGTCACTGTCACGGTGGCTTGGTTGCACAAGTTCGGTGTGCCGATATCACAAGCTTCGTATACAAAGGTGTCTGTTCCTAAGAAATTAGGATGTGGAGAATAAGATATTCTTCTTGGGGCGACAGGGTCGTTCCCGTAGCCAGGTTGGTTCCCAGTGATCGAAATCCACCCAAAATTAGGCTGCTCAACAAGTGTTGTGTTGAGAATAAGTACTTCACCATCGGGATCAGAATCATTGCCCAAGACATCGATATAAGTCCCGGTTGAATTGCGTAAGATCTCAATGGAATCATCTCTGACAACAGGGGGTTCATTTTTATCTGGGTTATCTTCTGTACTGCGTGGACAAAGTTTATTGACCACGGCCGGTGGCAAGTTGTTATATTCCCCACCATCTTCGTTTAATGATCGAGGATTTGTATACAAATCATCGATATACAATGCCCCTTGATGACCGGGGCCCGTTCGAAGGTATAAGTTATCTAGGTCGTTTGCACCGCCGTTTCGAAAGCCGAAAGAGTTCTGCCCACTGGCATAAAGCGGTGTCTTTTCTCCCGTTATGTCAGAGCCAAATTGACCTCCGTCTAGGAAAATTTGATATTGATTGGTTCCGTTATCGACCCAAACGTAAACACAATACCATGTGTCATCCTTAAAGCTGTTTTGGGCGGTTAAGAACTCATCTTGACTGCGAATTCTAAAATCTTCTGAGTCTTCTGGTTGTGCCCCGATCTGGACCTCATAATCGGTCTCGTTGCTAGGTTGATCATCATCAGTAAAACCGATAAATGCGTTGATTTGGCCGCTCCGTTTCATTCTAAAGAAGAATCCATTTGATTCAGGGCTTCTAGAATAGTCATCCCATTGAGGGACAAGCTCACTCATCTGAAATGCCTCGGCTGATTCTCCAGTTAAACGGATAACTTGGTTTTCTTGATCCTGTGGATCTTCTACCACATCAGCACCCTGTTTGGCGATCCAACGATACTGATTGTTCAGCGACCCATCATTGTAGTTGTTGAAATTATCCTTTAGATTCCACGTTGTGAAATGGTAGTATTCTGGATAATCCCTATAGATGGGTGAACATGTATCGGTTGTATCGTTCGGAATAGTTAAATTCTCACCGCTAGGATCGATGAAAATATCATCAATGTTAATTTCAGACCCATTGATGCCGGTACGGGCGAAAAACGACCTTAACGGATCACTGCCGCCATTGCGGAAATTAGGATTGTCACCGTTACCATTGACGATTTTTTGAAACTTGTTCGTCGGCTGATCGGTGCTCTGATAGTAATCGCCAAATATGCCACCGCGTATATAAACTTCATAGCTGTCTGAACTTGTATCCGCCACGAGCCAGACACAATATTGTTTTTCATCTGAGAAGGTCTCTGAGTAGCTAAAGAAGGTCGATTGATCTCGGACCCGGAAGTCGCCGGGGTGCCAAGGCTGGCTGCCCACTTGTAGTTCGAAATCATCAAAGCTAGAAGGATCGTTCTTGGCCGAAGCACCGATAAAGGCATCTGGTTCATCAAATTTTCGAATTTTAAAGAAGATAGTGCCAGTTGAATTGTTTGGGATTTGATTGGTAAAGTTTTTAGACGCAAACTGATTGTTACCAGTCAGGCTGATGTACTTATCGTTTTCCAAGGCGGAACGAGTTTTAACCACAACTTTTTCGGTAGAATCCCAGCCATTCTGATCGCCTAATGGGCCGTTATTCAAACTATTGAAGTCGTCCACCATCTTCCACTGCCCCGATTCAGTCGGATCTGTCACTTGCGATTCTGGGCAATAACCGCCGGGATTGTCAAGCTGATAATTTTCTAGATCTATTGGGCTGCCTTGGTTTAAATAGATGTCATCAAGGTATAGAATGCCAGAATTTAGCCCACTTTGAATGAGGAATGTTGAGAGCGGATTGTTAGAACTCAGTTTGTCTCGGAAATAAAAGACCCCTTCGCTATTTGCTGGATTTAGCAGGTCATAATTATAGGAGAATTGGCCACCCCTAGCGGTCACGCTGAACGAATTTCTGGCGTGGTCAACCCGTAGCCAAACACAATACCAAGTGTTTTCATGAAATGTATCACTTAGGTTTGAGAATGTATCCGAATCTCGGCCGACAAAATCATTGGGATGTTGAGGTTGACCGCCAAATTGAACTTCGTAGTCATCAAATCCACTTGGATTGGTTGAGTCTGCCAAGCCACCGAAAATATCAACTGGGCCGTCCCGTCTCATTCTAAAAAACAGGATATCACTTGTATATTCAGCGACCGGATCTGGTAGTGCTTTGTATGCGCTTGTGTTTGATCCTTCAACTTTCAGAACTTTTCGGCCGCTGTTCGCTGGGTCAACTACAATCTCTGTGTTGCCGTTTGATTTCCAACCATTTCTATTGTCAAGACTGCCAGTGGAAAGGGTTTCAAAATTATCTACAACGTCCCATTCATCTGCTGTCCGGTTGATCGTGTGTGGGCAGCCGTCTACCGGTTGGCCGTAATTATGGTTTTGATGATCGATATAAATATCATCAATGTAAAGTGATCCGCCTGCTACACCGCTGCGAGCAAAGAAGGTCTGCAGAGGGTCATCAGAATTATTGCGGAATCCAGCATCTTCGAATAGAGCTATCGTGCTTGCATACTGCCCGCCGGATAGTTCAACTTCATAAGAGTTAAGATGAGGGTTTGCGATTATCCAAACACAATACCAAGTGTCATTATAGAATTTAGATAAGTTAGGGGTTGAAAAACTATCTCCATTGCGGACACGAAACTCTTCCGGATTAGCGGCTTGTGCACCAAATTGCATCTCATAATCACTGAATTGTCTGGGTTGGCTCACGTCAGATGCCCCCGCAAAGGCGTCTACATCGCCGCTCCGTTTCATGCGGAAGAAAAGCGTGGACCGATTAGATTCCCCAAGCGGGTTTGGGAAGGCTTTGTGAGCATACTGCTCGGCCCCCGAGATCTGTAAGACATTTTCATTGGCATCGGCCGGGTCGGTTGTGACTTTTACATTGCTCGATGCGGTCCAGCCATTTTGATTGTGAATCGGACCGGTTGGGATATTGTTGAAATTTTCGACATCGTCCCATTGACGATACGGTTGTTCCTCAGTAACCCGAGGGCAGTCGCCTGATCCACTTGGCTGGTCTAAATTGCTTGTAGTTGCATCGATATAGATGTCATCGATATAGAGTAAACCTTCATCTAAGCCGCTTCGAGCATAGAAAGTTTTGAGTGGACTCGAGGTCCCATTGCGGAAGTTAAAGGTAGAGTTGTTATCGGCCGAAAAACTGTGTAAGAAGTCGTATTGACCACCTTTTAGAGAAACGGCATAAGTATCATTGCTGTTGTTTGCCACAATCCAAACACAGTACCAAGTGTTATTTTGGAAGTCGCTGCCATCCCCTTTAAAACTATCCCCATGCCGGACTCTGAAGTCTGAAGGATGGGCCGATTGCCCACCAAATTGCGTTTCGAAATCACTGAAATTAAGCGGGTTTGCTACATCTGACAGGCCGCTAAACGCATCTGCGTTGTCGCTACGTCGCATGCGGAAGAAAAGCGTGCCGGTGTCTGAGTTCGAGATTGAATCGGGCAGCAATTTTGAGGCGCTTTTGTCTTTGCCCGTTAGCTGCAAAACTTGATCGCTGGCACTGCTGGGGCTGTAAACGACAGTGGCAGTGTCTGAACTGGTCCAGCCATTTTGATTGTTAATGACGCCTCGATTAAGGCCATCAAAAGACTCAACCGATTGCCAGCCGATCGTTGGAGGTGGGGTCGGTTCCGGTTCAGGATTACTTTCAGCCGGACAGTCAACCCCAGGATTCGCTGGGTTGCGCACACGATCGGGCGACCAGCTGTAATCTGAATAGAGATAAATATCGTCTAAGTACAAAATGCCAGAATTGACGCCGCTTAATGCCCAGAAACTCGCCGGTGAGTTCCGGTCTTCTGATTGATGCCGATAAGCAAAGTTTCCACTGAATTCTTCATCCGGATTTGGCAAATAGGTCGGGTTTTCAAATTGGCCACCTTGGACTGTTGCCCAATATTGCAAATTTCTAGAATCGGCCAATAGCCAGACACAGTACCACGTGTTGTCGTTGAAACTGTTTTCTATGTTAGAGAATTCGTGGAAGTCCCGGGCAACAAAATCATTCGCGTGGGCCGTTTGGCTGCCGAACTGGACTTCGAAATCATCGAAGTTGTCCGGGTTTGATGAACCGGCTAGACCACTGAAGGCATCAATTGCCCCGGACCGTCTCATTCTGAAAAATAGCAGATCCCCATCATAGAATCCCAAGGATTGTGCCAAAGGTTTGTAAGCGCCTGTATTGGACCCTTCGATTTTAAGGACTTTTTGAGCACCACTTTCAGGGTCATTGACGATGGTTGCGCCTGAATCGGATTGCCACCCATTTCTGTTACTTAGATTTCCCAGTGAAAGGGATTCGAAATTATCGATCGTTTGCCAACCAGTCGGTTGTGGATTGATGGATTTTTGACACCCGCTAATCGGCCGACTCACGTTGTATGCACCCGCATCGATGAAAATATCATCGATATAAAGTGATCCTCCGTCAGCACCTGTGCGTGCAAAAAATGTCTCAAGTGGATTTTTGAACTCATTTCTGAAATCAGGCAAATAGGTTAACGCAGCTGGGCTATTGTCGATATAGTCAAACTGGCCACCACTTATATAAGGTTGGTAGGCATTGTCTAAATGATCGACAACCAGCCAAACACAGTACCAAGTGTTGTCATGGAAGGTTGACGAAGAGACAAACTGATTTCCGTCCCGTAAGCGAAATACACCGGGAGTTGACGCCTGAGCACCAAACTGTATTTCATAATCATCAAACTGTGTCGGCTGGCTGACGTCGGAAGCGCCCGCAAAGGCATCGACGTTGCCACTGCGCTTCATGCGGAAGAATAGAGTTGACGATTGTTGTAAGTTGAATGCTTCGGCAAATGCTTTTGATGCATATTTGTTTGAACCGGAAACTTGCAAAACTTTCTCGCCGCCATTGGCCGGATCTGACGTGACACTGATCCCGTCACTGGCTCGCCAACCATTTTGGTTGTTGATATTCCCATTATTTAGGTTGTCAAAGCGGTCTACTTGTTGCCAACCAA
>JAHDEB010000038.1:0-12340 GCA_020629055.1 Chloroflexota bacterium | reverse complement strand
ACCTGCGCATCCGGAAGAATAGGGTGCCGGTTGAGCTATTGCTGATGGTGCTTGGCAGCGCTTTATAGGCGCGATTTTCTTCACCTAAAACGGCTAGAACTTTGTTGCCGCTGTCGGCCGGGTCATTGGCTACAGAGACATCCCCGTTGGTTGACCAGCCATTTTGATTGTTGATATTCCCATTATTTAGGTTGTCAAAGCGGTCTACTTGTTGCCAACCAACGGTTGGTTCAGGCTCTGGTGGGCTGCTGGGGCCACAATCAGAGATCGGCCGTGAGGCGTTGTTACTACTAACATCCACATGAATGTCATCAAAGTAGAATGAGCCACCGTCTACACCACTGCGTGCGAAAAATGTTTTTAATGAGTCAGAAGTTCCGTTGCGGAAGCTAAACGTAGAGCTGCCCCCGGCCGAGATTTGCGTTCTGCTCCCATATTGGCCCCCTTCTGCGAACACTGAATAATTGTCGCTGCTGTTATTCGCAACCACCCAAACACAATACCAAGTGTTGTCTGAAAAACCGTTGTCTTTGCTGGCGAACCCGCTCCCATTGCGTACAACGATATCCCCCGGTTGACTGTTTTGTGCCCCCGCCTGGGTTTCGAATGAACCAAATTGGCTTGGTGATGTTTCGTCAGATAGGCCACCGAACACATCGGCGTTGCCAGACCTGCGCATCCGGAAGAATAGGGTGCCGGTTGAGCTATTGCTGATGGTGCTTGGTAACGCTTTATAGGCGCGATTTTCTGCACCTAAAACGGCTAGAACTTTATTGCCGCTGTCGGCCGGGTCATTGGCTACCGAGACATCCCCATTGGATGACCAGCCATTTTGATTGTTGATATTCCCGTTACTTAGGCTGTCGAAGCGGTCTACTTGTTGCCAACCAGCAGGCGGTTCAGGCTCTGGCTGGGTGCTAGGTTCGCACTCGGATACCGGCCGCGAAGCGTTGTTACTTCCACCGTCGACATGAATGTCATCGAAGTAGAATGAGCCACCGTCTACACCACTGCGTGCGAAAAATGTTTTTAATGAGTCAGAAGTTCCGTTGCGGAAGCTAAACGTAGAGCTGCCCCCGGCCGAGATTTGCGTTCTGCTCCCATATTGGCCCCCTTCTGCGAACACTGAATAATTGTCGCTGCTGTTATTCGCAACCACCCAAACACAATACCAAGTGTTGTCTGAAAAACCGTTGTCTTTGCTGGCGAACCCGCTCCCATTGCGTACAACGATATCCCCCGGTTGACTGTTTTGTGCCCCCGCCTGGGTTTCGAATGAACCAAATTGGCTTGGTGATGTTTCGTCAGATAGGCCACCGAACACATCGGCGTTGCCAGACCTGCGCATCCGGAAGAATAGGGTGCCGGTTGAGCTATTGCTGATGGTGCTTGGTAACGCTTTATAGGCGCGATTTTCTGCACCTAAAACGGCTAGAACTTTATTGCCGCTGTCGGCCGGGTCATTGGCTACCGAGACATCCCCATTGGTCGACCAACCATTTTGTCCATTGATATTCCCCGATAATCCTTGAAAGTCATCGACTTTAGACCAAGCAAGCTGATTATTGCTATAAGCTCCATACGACGGCGTACTGGCCCCCAAACACAGAAGTAGCAAAAGAGGGACAATTACTTTTAGCCCCGTTTTGTAGAAATTCCCTGTCATTTTTGTCCCCATCTTCCTTCTATTAAATACGCTCATTTTATACTCCTCTGAAAATCTTAAATGTGATTCACGACAACCCTTCATGCGCTTTACCACTTAAATATTCAAGTGGCACACTGGCCGTCTAACATTAATTTAGAGGCTGGTTTATGGGCGCACGGACAAAAGCAATGCCAATTCTAACGTAACGTTAATATTTGTTTGCTGTAACTTAAGATTCAGTGGAACTATAAGGTAGACAATAGGCAAAGGCAAGGATTTACTTGCTCAAAGGTGTGGTCAAAACGCGTGGGCAAAGTTGGATTAGACGAAACCATCATTGTTTCTTGTGCGTTGCCCATTGCCCGTTAAAAATTATTTGAAACGGAAATGCAGAACTTTGAACGGCAGGTAGCGGGCTTGGCGAGTGATTTGTTTGCTGGGTGAAGATGTGCCGGAAATGGGCAATAAACACCGGAGGATGGGCAATTTGCAATAAAAGCCCCACAACTTTCGACCGCATCTCATGTTAATGACAAGGCCTGATTTAAAAACAGCCTTGCTCGTTCTGTTTCGCCTGCTTGGCGGGCGGCTTCACCTGCTTTTTCAAAATAAAAAGCCGCTTTTGTATGATCCTCTGCTTGCAGCCAGTGGTGGGCAAGGTTCGCATAATCACTTGCGAAAGTTTGGTTTTCGTGGGTTTCGTACCAACTGGCCAGCGAGCGATGCAGCGGCCGTTTTTGGGCAAAAAGCATTAAGTCATACACAGTTTTATGGGCGACGGGTGTGGTAAAGGTGTATCGGGTGTCGCTTTGGCTGATCAGGCCGGTTGCTTGCAGGCTGTCTAAGCTTTCTGTGATCGAGGCTTTTAGCGGCGCGTTTTCTGATGAAGCGGCCGGGAATATCGCGCATAGCTCTTCTAACGTAAATGACGTGCCGATGACGCTGGCAACTTTTAGCGTCATTTGTTGAACCGGGGGCAGGCCGTCTATAACGGAATGATCAATGTTTTTCTGCTTGACCGATGTGGGGCGATAAACCGAGATCGGGTTTGATTTTCCCTTGACCTGAATGTCAGGATGTGGGTCAAAATGGATGCTCTCCTTGGCACTTTCATAGACGGCCGTATCACATAGAATCCCCTCACTTGCAGCCACCATGAGCCGAGCGGCCATATTGGCTCGGTCCCCTAAAGCGCCAAACGTACGGCGGGCCGGACTGCCGTAAGCGCCCGTATAAAATTCGCCCCCTGTCAGCCCGATTTTTATCTGTTGAATAAATGGCATGTTCGGAGGGGTAAGGAGATCTAAGGCGGCCGTTGTGGCTCTTACCGCATCATCTTCATGGGCCTGAATCGCACCAAATGAGGCATAAATAAAACTTCCTTTCTCACCCGTCGTTACTTGAAGCACGCATCCACCATAATGATCAACGATCTTCTGCACCCAGCATAAAAAGGTGTCTAGCTTTTTACCTACCGTATCATCGTGATCGTAATCTAAGCCGAAAAACTGTAAAAACAGGGCGTTCGCCGGCCGAAGTTCTGGGGTAAATTGGCTGGTTCCATTTTGGATCGCTTTAAAGGTGGGGGAAAGCAGCCATGGTTTAGCCGTTTGGTCTGGCACCGGAGGCAATTCGGGCCATGGCACGGTGGGAACCGGGTTTGCAAGACCAGAAATCGCGGCAATCGACTGGTCGTTTCCACGCCAGTCAGCCACAACCATCTCGTCTGTTACCATGCGGGCTTCAATCAATACATCTCCTGATTGCGCACTCTTTTCTATAGCAGCTAAGCGGGCTATCGGCCCACCAGCTAAAATCTCAAACTTTTGTATTCCGGATTGCCCGACGAGTAATCGACGTGCGGTCCCGGCCGCAATCGCGACTTTGAGTTTGATCGATACCGGATTGCCCGCTTGGCTAAGCATGTTTTCGAAGGAACCCATCGCCTGTTGAATCGCTAAGCCACATGCCACCGCCTGCAGTTGCGATTCACCTTCGAACCAACAGGTAATCGCATCGCCGCTAAAGCCGATAACACTTCCTTTAAAGGCGTGCAGCTGTTCGATGAGGGCGGTAAAAACTTGTTTTAAGTATCGGGCGACCTCTTCGGTTCCCCTCTGTTTACCCAGTTCCGCTTCCGCCTGGGCAGAAAACGGGGTAAACCCGGTGATGTCTGCAAAAAGGGCGGTACCGGACACAATTTCATTTAATTCTGTCCCACTGGCTAGAGCTTGCCGCCGGTCCATCGGCAGATAAACGGCCGCTGTTTCAGCCGCCCCATGCGCTTGCTCTTGGATATCAAGCTCTAGCTGTTTGATTTGCAGACGCAGCCGTTGTTCACGGGCATGCACTTCTTGGGCCATGCGCTGGAAAACTTGAGCCAATGTGCCAAGGGCGTCATCCCGTTCTGCAACCGGTTGTAACGCATCTACATCAAAGCTGTCCGACTCAACCGCGCTGGCTGCGGCCGTTAATCGGTCTACCTGGGCCAAATATTCAACCTCTTGGTCGCGCAAGCGCTTTTTCTCTAAACCGGCATTCAGCCTGGCTTCTAGCAGGGTTGGATTAAACGGCTTTGACAGATAGTCGTCAGCCCCCAGCTCAATCCCGCGCACCACACTATCCATATCATTCATCGCCGAAACAATGACGACCGGAATATCGCGCCATTTGCTATCAGCTTGCAAAGCCTCAAGGACTTCGAAGCCGTCCATAATCGGCATCATGATATCCAGCAGAATCATATCGGGGTTTTGACTGGCGACCTGCTCTAAAGCGACTTTGCCATTTTCGGCGCTGACCGTTTCGTAACCGAAATCTTCTAGCTCTTGTTCAAGAAAATCAATGTTCAACGGTTCGTCATCGACGATTAAAATTCGCGGTGTTTTGTTCATGCTTCGTTATTTAGATTCGTTTGGGCTGCAGACCCATGCTCAATCGGTATCGTCAGGGTAAAAGTTGATCCTTTTTCAACTTCGCTTGTCACTGTGAGGTCACCGCCTAACAGACGCGCTAAATGTCGACTGATCGAAAGCCCCAAACCGGTCCCCCCATACTCCCGTGTTGTGCTGCTGTCCGCCTGTTTAAATTCTTCAAAAATAGCCCCCAGCTTCTCTTCAGGGATGCCGATGCCTGTATCGGTTACGGCGACCGCGATCCGACTTTCGTTCCCAAATGTGTTAATCGTTATCGACCCTTCGTGGGTAAATTTAGCCGCGTTGCTGAGTAAGTTTAAGATAATTTGTTTGATTTTTTCAGAATCTGAGTGGATCGATGGGAGGGTAAAGTTGGCGTTGGTTAGCATTTCAACATCCGGCCGGATGAGCGGTTGAGTCGTGTGCACACACATTTCGATTAGCTTGTGGGGATCAAAAGTAGAAAGGGTAATTTCAGTTCGGCCGGCTTCGATTTTAGCGATATCAAGAACGGTGTTGATTAAGCCAAGCAGGTGATCTGCACTTGTGAGCACTTTCGTCAAATTGTCCGTTTGTTTTTCAGGCAGTACCGTTTTCCCTTTCCGCCGCACGATGCGGGTAAAGCCGATGATCGCGTTGAGCGGTGTTCGAAGTTCATGGCTCATGGTGGCCAAGAAGGCACTTTTGGCTAGGTTCGCCTCTTCCGCTAGCTGTTTCGCCGCTTGGAGCTCGGCCGTGCGCTCTTCAACCTTTAGCTCTAACCCTTGTGCCCAGTTGATGTTATCGAGCGCAACCGCAGCTTGATTGGCCAGCATCACCATCATGTCTCGATCAACGGTGTCAAAGCGGCCGTAGATGGGTGACATATCGACATACAGAAAGCCAAGCAAATGGTTTTGAGCAACCAAAGGGGCGATGATCCGATTGAATCCACTAAGATAGGAGTCCGGTTCTTGAATGCCTTCGGCCGGGGTTTCTAGAAGGACAGTGCCGGATTTTTCAACTTCGTCAAACAATTGTGCATTGGCAGCTACAAGCGCTTCGGCCGATTCTCCATGGGGCAATAACGCCTTCACCCCTTCTCGTTTGTCACCCGCTTGAGAGACAAACACAACCCGTTCTCCACCACTCAATTCAGTTGCTTCTTCAACCAAGAAGGTGTGCAAATCTGGGGCAGAACGCAGTGCATTGAGCCGCAATCCGGTATCGCTTAAGCGTTGAAATGGCTCCCGTTGATCTGTTTCAACCAAAAGGTGCGCCAAACGACGCTCCGGCGGCAGCTTTTCGGTTTTCCCAAATGCGTTCCAGGCTTCCAGCAGGTCTCGGCGTTTATCGAACTTATTAAGGAAGCTACGGCGTAGGCCGCTGTCACGGACCGTTTCAATCGCTTCCAAAAGGTAATCATAGCTTTTAATCAAAGCGTTGTCGGCTTCATCATCTTGCCGGTTCGCCCGAAGCGCCTGATAGTGGCCCCACCAAACTTCATAGGGGTAAAGATTGTTCGAGGTTGATAAATTATAAGTCTTGTACTGGTCGACAGCGCGGCCGGTATGTTCAAGCGCCGCCGGTGCATCGCCTAGCTCTAAGAATGCTGCACCGAGCCGTACCAAGGCTGGAATTCTCTTGGTTGGGATATTTTCAGCTAGGTCATAAGCCCCTTGGTAGCGGGCCAGAGAACCCTCTTTGTCCCCCCTATCTAAAAATAAGCTTCCCTCAATCGCCAAATAGTCGATTTTAGATGTTGGGACAAGCTCCTCGACCGGGATAATCTCTTTTAACTGGTCTAATATGTCCCGGACCGAATCAAATTCCTTCATAAAGAATTTGATCGTCGCCAAGCCGAGAATGCAGTTGACCATGATTTGCCGCGCACCGATATTTTTAGCAAAATCGCTGACCTCTTTTAGCAGCCGATATGCTTGATGGTGCAGCCCCAGCCGTTGGTAGCACCATGCCATATTCCCCTGTGGTATCGCCTTGCGATCTAAATACCCCGCTTGCCCAAACGCCTTGATCGCTTGTTTTAGGATCTCTAGTTGTTTGGCCAAATCTTGTTCAACCAAGGCCCTTGTATTCATCACATTTCCAATCCCTAGTTGGTCTCCTTCTTGTTCGAAAATGGAGAGGGCCCGGTCAAGCGATTGTTGAAAAAGTGTGGGATCACCCAGCTCTACGGTGGAAAAGGCGGTTATCCAGTGGGCTCGCCCTTCGCCCGAGCGATCTCCAATGGCGGCAAACTGCTCTGCCGCTTTTTGGGCCGTTTGTTGCGCCAGTTTATTGGCGTTTTTAACTTTATGAGCCCTGGCCATACAGAGGGTACAAGCTGCGATAATTGCTGGATCTTGACTTTCTGCTGCTGCGGCGGCCGCAGTGGTGGCGTTTTCAAATGCAGAATCTATCTGCCCGATGCGCATTTGCACCAAGGATAAACAGCGATAAGCGATTGCCCGATGCGCGGGTAAACTGTCTGGGTCATTGTCCGCAAGGGCCTGCATCGTGAATGCATCTTTAACACCGTCCGCGAGCTGCCCAAGTGCGGTTTGACTGTCAGACCGGACCTCTAGAAAGTTAAGCCGGGCCGATAAGGCTAGCTCCTGATTTGCCAAGGCTGTGTTGCACAGGGTGATCGCGTCTGCATGACGGCCGTTCCAAGCGGCATCTTGCGCCGCCTTTAGCTGAGAGTCTTGGTCGGAGTGGGTCATTTTGATTGAAACCCTGCAACGGGCTTGAAAAATTTACTGGCTATTATCAATCAACTTGCTCGATAAGTGGCTATCCAAAAAGCTCGTCTAGTTTATCGAAAAGTAAATCCTCATCGAGCGGCTTTGTGAAATAATGATCGCAGCCGGCATCGAGTGCCTTTTGAGCATCCCCGCTCATCGCATGTGCAGACAAGCCAAATATCGGGATATGGGAAAGTTTCGGGTTGGCTTTGATGCGTCGCGTCGCTTCATAGCCGTCCATGATCGGTAGAGATATATCCATCAAAATCAGATCTGGAATGATTTCTTCAGCCAAGTGCAGCGCCTGTTGCCCGTCCACAGCGATCTCTAAGGCATAGTCATCTTCTAATAGTTGCACAAGGAGCTCAACGTTAAACTCAACATCTTCGACGATTAATATTTTTTTCAGTGGCATGAGTCCTCCGGCGGGAATGTTTTGCATAGGCGGTTATATTGCACAATTAGAAGTTTAGACCAAAGAAAAGCAGAAACAAAACAACCGCTTAAAGGATTCATTCAATTCTGACTAAAAAGGAGCGTTATTATTCAGCAATTTGGTCCAGTTTGACAAAAGGATCTATGTTCTGCGGAAAGCCAAGCTAAAAACTGGGCCAATCTGGCGAAAGTAGTTGGGGGCTGAATACTTACAAAGGAGCTTTATTAAGATGATTTTCCTGTTCAAGTTGGATGAATCATTGGGCAAGGCCCACCCCTAAAACAAAAAAAGTCGGCCGGTAAAGTGTCATCTTTACCGGCCGACTTAATCTGTTAATTGGATAGGATGTTCTTGAACATTTCGAGCAGTGTGCCCTAGAACGTTTGCAGATAATCTAACTCACCTGCTGTGGCCTAATTTGGCCGATGAACTGAATATTTCCTTAAGGAAGATAGACGGGAAGGGGTAATGGTAAACCTTTCATTTTTTTGCCTCCTTTCTTTAAATTTATAGATTGGGTGATTAAAATTTAGAACGCTGACTGTTGGCCTAATGCGACTTGTATGCTTGGGCCAATTTTTGAAAAAACATCATCAACGTTTCCTTGATAGACAATGACAGGGTATCCGCGCAACGTTTTGCTTTGACCGATCGGGTTAGAAAATTTGCTATACAAACGATTCAGATATTGATCATTGATTGAAGCTTGCATTCTGAATTGATCAATTTTAAGTCGAATCCCTTCTTGCATAATCGAGGTGATACCTTGTAGAAATGTCCGCGAGAGACGGAATGCTTTTGAAATCGCTGCGACGTAAATAAACATCAAATCTTTGTTTTCAAACCCTTCGCTGGGGTCTCCAAAAAAGAAACCGAACATCGCTTGGACCTGATTGTTTGAGTCAAATCCGGCGACGAAACCACCTTTGTCGAAAACTAAATCAACAACTTTCTTGACAGCTAAACGGTCGGGTAAAAAAAGCTCTTCTCTTTGAGTGAATAAGAATTGTTCTAACGCCATGCTGTCTAGCTGTTTGAAACAAAGTCTGAATTTGATTTTGGGCTTGCTCACAAGATGTCTCCTAAAGGCTGATTCGTTTAAGCCTTTTTAGATGTTAAAAATTTGGTTGTTGTTCGCAGTTGTTTGTCCTGCGCTTTCATGTCTGAATTAAACCAAACGGCGAATATTTTGAGGTATCCAAGGTCGGATACAGTTAGGGGATACAGAGGGATACAAGCTGAAAAACAGGGTTTAAAGTGCCTGTAGGGTTGCCGGCTCTATACCCTGATGAGGCAGAGTGGGCAAAATCGATTTTCTAAGGGAGGCAGGTTCACAAAATTAGGCTATACTCTGGGCAAGAGGGGCTATTACCGTAACGTTAAGCTCACTACATCTACGAATCATACCTACGGGTTTATTGCAAGAAAAGAAGTACGCCAGCTCGAACACACATCGCTATTTACATACCTGCCAATCGAGAAATTCAAGGGAAAAGTGACAGATATAATTTCATTTGGGGAATGGGTACAGGCTAGAAGAAATTTGCTTCATTATTCGCGGAAGGAGTTTGCGGATTTGGTTGGCTGTGCGCCGATAACGGTAAAGAAAATTGAGCGGGACGAACGTCGGCCGTCGGTAGAGATGGCTGATTTAATCGCCGTGCATCTAAAAATACCTGAAGAGGAGAGGAGCAAGTTTATCAGGCGTGCACGGGGTGAGTACATCCCTCATTTGCAGGCTCCCGATCAGCTGGCTTCCTCTGATGGAGAAACGCCTAAGGCCCCTACAGAAGATGAACGAGCTGACAGAGGTCAGATTTTAGGCCGGTTAAGCCCTTTGCCAGACCAAAAGTTATTTGGGGTTGAGGAAAAAATAGCAAAGCTTATGCCGCTTTTGCTAGCAACCGATCGGCCGTGGATTGTTGCCCTTGATGGTTTAGGCGGTATCGGTAAAACAACCCTCGCCCATGCAATGATTAACAGGTTGATCGACCTTGATGATTTTGACGATTTTGGGTGGGTGAGTGCAAAGCAGCAAGAGTTTTCCGGCCGGGGCATTCGCAGAATCCCAACCGAGATTCCTGCCTTAGACGGTGATGCCCTTTTGACCGCTTTGTTAGAACAGTTAGCAAATGGGCCATACCCGACTGAAAATTATTTGGCGAAACGGACCGCCTTAAAAGAGGTCTTAGAACAAAAAAGATGTTTGATTGTGATCGATAACCTTGAAACAGTGGTCGATCATGAATCATTGCTTCCTCTTTTGCGTCAACTGACCGGCCCTAGCAAATTTTTGCTCACCACCCGAGTTAGCCTTAACTATGTTGGGGATGTGTTGTGCGAGTCTTTAAGTGAATTGGCTTGGCCAGATGCGATAGCGTTGCTGAAACATGAAGCAAATGTTCAACAGTTGCCCCAATTACAAACCGCCAACGATTCAATATTGAGAGAGATTTACCAAACGGCCGGTGGCAACCCGCTGGCATTGAAAATGGTGATTGGGCAAACGCGCTTTTTGCCGATCTCACAAGTATTGTCCAGCTTGCGTTTGGCTCAGACAAAACAAACCGACCAGCTTTACCACTACATTTATCGTGAAGCATGGGAGATGTTGGACGAAAATGCTCGTAAGCTGTTTGTCTCTCTCCCCATCGTACCAAATGGAACTTTTGAGCAGCTAAGACTCGCTAGCCAGCTGCCAGCTTTCGATCTGCAGTCCGCTTTGTCTGATTTAATTGACCTATCATTGGTCGAAATTGGACCCGGTGAGCCAGGCCCCCGCTATAAGCTGCACCGTTTAACCGAGACATTTTTAATGCATGAGGTAATTAAATGGCAGGCGGATGAAAGCGACATAAACCAAGAAGGATCATTCTTCAAAGATCAAATCGGGGTCATGGTTGATCATTGGCAAAATAAACAAGAGATTACGAATGTTGATGTTGAACATTTGGATCAAGAGAAAGAGGGGATTTTAAAAGCGATTCACCTCGCCCTTTCGATTCCCGAAAGCTGGGAGGCAAGCAAGGGATTAATCTTGGCGCTGACCCGCTATATGGAACGGCGAGGCCATTGGCGAGAGTGGGAAAACACATTAGAAATTGCGGTCAATATGGCCCGATTTGTAAATGATGAAGCGGGTGAAATTCGAATGCTAGGTCTCTTGGGCCGCATCTTGATTCGCCAGAATAAAACCGATGAGGTGATTCAAAACTATCGCAAGGTTATTCGTTTAGCCCGTACGACCAAGAATGAAGTAGAAGAAGCTCGTGCGTGCTCGAATTTGGGATATACCCTTATTGATAAAGAACAATTCTGGCGGTCAGAAGTAATGGCATGTCATGCCATAGATATTTTTACCAAATTAGATAATCAACATGGGCTGGCCCATACCAATAATCATTTAGGCTGGTTGTTTGTCAAGAAAAAAGAGTGGGAGAAGGCTGAAACCTATTTGCAAGTTGCCTGTGAGATCTGGCAGAAAATGGAAGATCTTTCAGGATTGCAATCTGGAATTGGTAATTTGGGAATACTTTACAATGAGATGAGCTTGCCGAAAAAAGCGATCCCCATATTGGAAAAGCAATTAGAAATATCTAATTCACTGGGTGATCAAACCGCTTTGGCAATCGCTTATCTCAATTTATCAGTTTCGTACGAGAAGTTATCTGAGTTGCATAAGGCGTTGGACTATGCCGAGAGGGCTGAACGATTATTTAAAACTCAAAATAATTTACAGAGTTTGTTTTCATCATGGGAAAATATTGGGAAAATAAATATGCAATCTGGGGAACTTGAAATTGCACACCATTATTTTGAATCGGCTTTAAGCGGCTTTCTGAGCCTAGACAATAAAGATGCGCAGGCTAGAGTTGAAAGTCATCTTTTGCGGTTGTATTTGAAACAAGATAAATGGGCCAATGCTTCTGAAAAGGCTGATGCATTGAGAAGCTTAAGCCAAAAGCATGCTCACATCAACAAAAATCAATTGGTGGTTACGACTCTGGCTGATTTTGATTTTGCTAATCAAAATCGGTTAAATCGATAAGCTCATCTCCGAATCAGAAGAGGAACAAAAAAAGGACAATGGTGAACAGCTTTGTTTACCATTGCCCTAATTAAAGTTAGTCATCGGTTACCTTGTTTTTAGCAGCCACCACCGTGCCCGGAGCCACAAGCATAAGTAGCGCTGATGCTGTTGAATCCAAGTTGTACGCCTGCGATTCCGGTTCCAAAGCTGAGTGCCAAAGTCATCCATACGATCAATACTGCTTTTTTAATTTTTAGGGTGTTCATCACAAATATCTCCATTCATCTAAAATCTGAATTAATAAAAAGGAGGGTTTTGAGATTGGATTCCCGGATGGTGTTTGATTTATCAACCACCCGCTTGCAAGAAATCTTTCGCCCTTGGTCTGTCTTCAACCGGTTGTTTTTTAATTTTTATCTCCGGTTGATTTCTATGACCGAATGATAGGAAATGGGCATTTTGAAAGTGTCATGAAACTGTCATGAGAGTTTTTAGGTTTTTTTAGGGTAAAAAATATGGCTCTTAAGAAGGTCCTTTTGTTTAACGGCTTCCGGCCGATTGCGGCCGATGACAGCCCCATAACCAAGT
>JAHDEB010000277.1 GCA_020629055.1 Chloroflexota bacterium | reverse complement strand
AATCACACTGCGGCTTTTTTTTTGTTTCTATATTCGCCTAATTTTCGTAAGCGTCGATAGGCAAACAGTTACAGACCAAATTCCGGTCACCAAAGGCGTTATCAATCCGTGCCACAAACGGCCAGAACTTGTTTTCACGAACCCAATCAACTGGGAAAGCCGCTTCTTCACGACTGTATGGATGATCCCAAACAGCTGAGGTGATCTCGTCGGCCGTATGCGGTGCGTTTTTCAACGGGTTGTTTTCAGCATCGATCGAACCATTCTCAATCGCTGTAAATTCTTCCCGAATTTGGATCATCGCACGGCAGAAACGATCAATCTCTGCAAGATTTTCGCTTTCTGTCGGTTCGATCATTAACGTACCAGGAACAGGGAATGACATCGTGGGGGCATGGAAACCATAGTCCATCAGGCGTTTGGCCACATCTTCGTTAGACGCAATCTCTTTAAGATGACGCAGGTCGATAATACACTCGTGTGCAACTCGGCCCGACGCACCTTTGTACAAGACAGGGAAGTGGCTGCCTAAACGCTCAGCGATGTAATTGGCATTTAATATCGCCGTCTCCGTCGCATCTTTTAAGCCTGCGGCCCCCATCATGCGAATGTACGCATAAGGGATTGGTAGAATGCTGGGGCTACCCCAAGGTGCGGCCGAAACCGGTCCAACAGTGCCGTCGCCGCCACATACGCCGGTAATTTCTACCAATGGATGCGAAGGCAAGAACGGGGCTAGATGCCCTTGAACACAGATCGGTCCCATTCCAGGACCACCGCCACCGTGTGGAATGCAGAATGTTTTGTGCAAGTTAAGGTGACAAACGTCTGGGCCAAAGTCACCGGGGCGGCAAAGCCCCACTTGGGCGTTCATATTCGCTCCATCCATATAAACTTGTCCACCATTCTCGTGGATGATGTTACAAATTTCGACAATAGATGCCTCGAATACACCGTGCGTTGAGGGATAGGTGACCATTAAAGCTGCAAGATGTTCGCTATGCTCGGCCGCTTTTGCGCGCAAATCATCAACGTCGATATTGCCTTCATCGTCACAAGCGGTTACCACAACCTTCATGCCCGCCATCACTGCGCTAGCAGGATTGGTTCCATGGGCAGATGAGGGGATGAGGCAGATATTCCGCTGGTCGTCTCCGTTAGACCTGTGATAGCCACGAATGGCGAGCAGCCCCGCATATTCACCTTGAGAACCGGCGTTGGGTTGTAGCGATGTGGCGGCGAAGCCGGTAATTTCGGCCAGCCACGTTTCAAGCCGTTTAAATAGTTCACGATATCCGGCCGTCTGTTCTTGAGGTGCAAACGGATGAATGTCGCCAAATCCGGCCATGGTGACCGGCATCATTTCAGTCGCAGCATTGAGCTTCATCGTACAAGATCCCAAGGCGATCATCGAATGAACCAATGACAGATCCCGTTGTTCTAACATGCGAATGTAGCGCATCATCGCTGTTTCTGAATGATGGGTGTTAAAGATCGGGTGGCTTAGGATTTCAGATTCACGGGTCAAATCTCCGTAATCGACATCGGCCGCATCACCCAAGGTCGCACCAAATAGGTCGGCCAAGGCACTTAACTCGGCAATGTCAGTATGTTCATCTAACGAAAGACCGATCGCCCCGTCAAGATCTTGGCGGAAGTTCATCTCATTTTCAATTCCGGCTGCCAGAAGCTCAGCTGCCGATTTTGGGCCGCCAGAAACAACCAAGGTATCGAACAATGGGCCAGCGGTTACGGTATACCCGGCCGCTTTTAATCCGTCCGCCAACATCGTCGTCATCATCTGAATCCGTTGAGCGATTCGTTTAAGCCCTACTGGCCCGTGATACACCGCATACATCGAAGCGATAATGGCCAACAGAACCTGTGCCGTACAAATGTTGCTTGTCGCACTGTCGCGGCGAATATGTTGCTCGCGACTTTGCAGCGCTAAACGCATCGCAGGCTTCCCAAAGCGGTCTTGCGATACGCCGATAATCCGGCCGGGGATATTCCGCTTAATTTTGTCGGTAACCGCCATAAATGCAGCGTGTGGGCCACCAAAGCCCAACGGCACACCAAAGCGTTGCGTCGACCCGATCGCCATATCTGCACCCCATTCCCCAGGCGCTTTGAGCAAAGTTAGCGCCAGTAAGTCTGTGGCCGCGATCATAAATCCATTATGAGCATGTACTTTTTCAGCGAGTGCGGAATAATCATTGATCGTCCCATCACTGCCCGGATATTGAACAATCACACCGAAGGTATCGGCCGTTGGTTCATAGCTGTTTGCATCCCCAACTTCCACGTTAATCCCCATCGGTTCAGCCCGGGTCTGAATAACGGCCAACGTTTGAGGGTGGCAATTGGCATCTACAAAGAAGGTGTTTGCAGTTGATTTCCGTTTCAAGCTCCTTTTTGCAACCATCATCGCTTCAGCTGCGGCCGTCGCCTCATCTAGTAGAGAAGAGTTGGCCATGTCTAAACTCGTTAGGTCAGCCACCATCGTTTGGAAATTAAGCAAAGCCTCTAAGCGCCCTTGCGAAATCTCCGCTTGATAAGGGGTATATTGGGTATACCATGCCGGATTTTCGAGGATAGAGCGTTGGATTACCGCTGGGGTAATTGTGCCGTAATAGCCCATCCCAATTAAAGAGCGATAAATTTTGTTTTGCTCCGCAAGTGCAGTCATTTCCGCCAATGCTTCTTTTTCACTGGCTGCGTCTGGCAAATTGAGAGTCCCTTCCATGCGGATATTGTCGGGAACCGTCTGGTCGATTAGGGCCGCAACATTTGGCAAGTCGAGAACTTCCAACATGTGGGATTTTTGGTATTCATCAGGGCCGATATGACGTCGCGCAAAATCGTTAGCATAGTCAAATAGCTCTTTTAATTTTTGGTTTTTAGATTCTTGATTTCTTATCATGGTTCTATTTTTCCGTTTGAAAATATCTGTGAGTTAACAACTATTGTGATTATACAGGTCTGGTTTGCTCCCCTCTCCCCGTGGGAGAGGGGCTGGGGGTGAGGGGCTGAACTTCGTTCAGCTTAAGCCCAACAGGGTTGGGCCATCCACCTCCCCTAGCCCCTCCTCATAGGAGGGGAGCAAACCAAAACACCTGAATAGTTCACAGCTATTAACGATAGGCAGGCTTATAAAATGGCCGTTTGACAATGACAGCCTTCTTCGGCTTATTCCGAATCATAATGTCGATTTCTGTACCAGATTTTGCCAAATGGCTAGGCACATAGGCGTGACCGGCATAGATGTCTATCGTTGGTCCGTACAGGCCAGAAACAACTTTACCTACGATTTCGCCATCTTTAGCAACTTCGTATCCTTCGCGCGGCACCCCTTTATCTAAAAGTTGAAAACCGACCAATTTACGAGGAACGCCAGCTTCTTTTTGGGCCAGAATCGCATCCCGGCCGATGAAGTCCACATCCCAACTGCAGGCCCAACTTAGGCGAGCTTCAAGCGGTGTGGTGGTGTCATCAATTTCATGCCCGTAAAGGGGAAATGAGGGTTCGAAGCGCAGACTGTCACGGGCGGCAAGGCCAATTGGCCCCACTTCAATATCGGCCGATTTACCGGCGTTTAGAATCCCTTCCCAAAGCTGACGTGCATAAGCGATGTCGTAAAATATTTCGACCCCGTCTTCACCCGTGTAGCCTGTTCGGCCGATAATGACCGGAACATCACACAATGTGGTGCGTGCGGCCGAGAAACGTGGCATGTCACCTAGGCTGTCGGTGTTAATCTGGTCTAGCAAATCGAAGACTTTTGGCCCTTGTAAGGCCAGCATCACCGTTTCGTCAGATACATCTTTGATGGCTACATCAAATCCATCCGCATGTTTGTTCATCCAGGCGACGTCTTTTTCGCGGTTTGACGCGTTAATCACAACGTACCAATAGCCAGGCAGCCGATAGATAAACACGTCATCCACCACTGTCCCGTTTTCGTAGCACATTAATGCGTAATGGGCATCCCACTTTTCCATCTTGGTCACATCCCAAGAAACCAGCTTGTTTAGATAGCTGGTCGCATCAGGGCCGCTGACCTCAACTTGCCCCATGTGATCGATGTCAAAAAGTCCGGCCGACTTTCGGGTTAAATGATGTTCATCTATCGGGCTAGAGTACATCACCGGCATCTCCCATCCGGCAAATGGCACCATGCGGGCACCGGCCTCAACGTGCCACTCATAAAGTGGCGTTCTTTTTAATTGTTCATCCATATTATCTCTTAACGTCACACTGTTTTATTCAATCTGACACGGTAGTAGAAAACAAAAAAGACACCAAAACTTGGTGCCTTGTGCCTGTCTGTGTACCTGAGAGATTATGTCAAACAAGTTTGATTCAGCTCAGAAATTTTGAGCCTTTGCTAAACTTGTTTAGCCCAAGTTCAACTGTGTTGAACTCGATGCCCCGTCGGTGGCGATTGCATCGTTCAAAATCAAAGATCTTGACCCCGCCTAGCTGATTAAAAATCAGCATCGCTCTTTCCAGGAGTATTGATTGGTATCGATCCTTTTGCCTGAGAGTTTCAAAATTAGATTGGCTATCTAATCTCTTGCACCTTCGGCCACCTGATTCACGTTCAGACCGTCTCTCGAAACCAACTTTAAATTGTTAATAGAGAGGGTACCCCAGTTTCAAAATTAGTCAAACAAATCTTTCATTCAGCCTTCACCTAAATAAAATCGATCGATTTTCTCGGCCGCATCAGGGTATAAACGCTGGATCATAGCGATTACCCCCCATTCAAAGGGTTTAAAAAACAGATATCCGATGTCGGCAGACCATCGACTCTCCATGCGGCTGGCCAATTGTGGCCCTATCCGATCATAAACGAGCCGAACTGACCGATGGAATCGGGGAAAATTTTGGCGCAAGATCAATTCCCCCCCTTTCAAAATTTGCAGCTGACGGGTTACAACTAAACGCTCACCCGTCGTCGTTTGGGTCGTCATCGCCCCGGTTAAGCCGATATGTCCTTTTGCTGAAGCGGTTGCCACATAACAATTTGGGGGCTGATCGGGCAATTGAGTGTAAAGATCAAAAACTCGGTTTACGGCGATTGTCCCGGCCGCTCCATATGCGCCGCCCCAGCCTAACCAGCAAACCAATTTAAACAAACGGCTTTGAATCGCATCCTTCTCTACCTGTTGAAAAAGTTTGGTGCTGAATATTCCCCCCCAAACTGGACAAAGCACCACCCCGCTGGCCATAAACAGAATAAATATGAATGCACCACCCCCAAAAACAAGAGCCGAAATCAAAGCGATGGCGAAAACCACGCCAAGCCCAATCGCCCACGGCCAAAATTTCTCATGATCACGATAAAGTTGAACCTTGTTGTAAATGAAAGCATAAAGCGCTTGCACACCCCAAATGACCAAGAACATCGGGACAAGCCCGACAACCCCAATGACCAAACCGCCAGCCAGTTCGCTAGAAAGAGCGAGTTGAATCGTAAACTGTATGGCCAGCAAAGTACCGGTGTATACCCCAAATCGCACCAGCCATTTTTCTGCAAAGCGATCTGGTTGCCACAAGAGCAACGCGACGCTTACGGTTGAAACCACGAGAAATGGGATAAAAAGGGTCCAAACAGATTGAGCAAAGCTTAAATCGAAGTAGGTCGATAGTTGACCATCTTGCCATTCTGCATCGCCAAAGCGATTTAGTCCCACAATATAAAAGCTAACCCAAGGGACAATAATCGTTGCAAATGCAGCCAGCAAACGCATATCGATTCGGCGAGGTACAATCCAGTCGGCCGTTTCATTAACTATCTCATGATTAATTTGTTTTAATCCGGTATCCATCCTAACATTTTACCGATCCAAACATTAGATAAAAGCACTCAAGTGCAGTTGAACCCCATATGAAAAACGTCGACTTCGGCTCAATCGAAAGCCTTCTTGCCCATTTAAAGACCAATCAAGACCTCTCTAACGCGGTTTTCCAAGGATTAGATCTCACCCAAGTTGTAGATCATTTACAAGCGGCCACTCTGAAAAACAATACGCTTTTAGGCTGCAAGTGCGATCCTAAAGTGATGGCCCTGTTCGAAAATCCCCTCGTCTTCCCCCGGCTGCCCAATCTTCCATTTGATCCCTATCGTGGCGAGCTTTATACGCCGGATGAGTTATTGGGCGACTATCGGCCGGGTGAGCCAGATAGCTATAACGAGACCGTAGATGGGAAAACCTACAACCTATTCGTAAAAGAAGGCAAAGCGGAGGCGAAAGATATACTGGTGACGCTAGCCCGCCGTCTACACGACCATGCGATCACCGACGCCTTGCAAGAGTTTTTAGTTGGCAAAAAGGTCGTCGCAATCATGGGCGGGCACTCGATGTTGCGCAACGATCCGCTTTATTTAGAGGTTGCGCTTCTTGGCCGAGCATTGGCACAAGCAGGATTTCTACCAACCAGTGGTGGTGGCCCTGGAGCCATGGAAGCAACGCATGTCGGGGCTTGGTTCGCGGAACGGCCGGAATCAGAACTGCTTGACGCCGTTTCAATTTTAGCCAAAGCACCACTTTACACTCCCACAGACGCATGGCTCGATACTACTTTTGCGGTTAAAGAAAAATATCCACTAACGTCAGAAGCCGGCTGCATGAGTCTGGGCATCCCCACTTGGCTTTATGGACATGAACCCCCCACCGGATTCGCCACCCACATCGCCAAATATTTCGCCAACAGCGTGCGTGAAGACGGCTTGTTAGCCATCGCAAAGAACGGGGTGATTTTTTCACCAGGCAGCGCCGGTACCATTCAAGAAATCTTCCAAGATGCGACTCAAAATCACTATGAAGTTTTCGGCTATCCAAGCCCGATGATCTTTTTTGGCGAAAAATTCTGGAC
>JAHDEB010000276.1 GCA_020629055.1 Chloroflexota bacterium | reverse complement strand
GCATGCACTACACTGTCAAGCATGCATGCACTCTGTGCGCAAGGAGATCAGATGACCCAACTCACCATCAGGAATATCGAACAACAGCTACATCAAGCGCTTAAACATGAAGCCAATCGTAAAAATACGAGCATGAATCGTTTGGTCGTCCATATCTTAAAAGAAGCGATGGGCTTAAAAGAACAATCCACCCAAAAGGTTTATCACGACCTTGATCATTTGGCCGGAACATGGTCAGAGGAAGATTTTTCTGAGTTTGAGAAAGCGACTGAAGCGTTTGAGCAAATAGACGAGGAAATGTGGCAATAACTGAACGGGTGTTAGACACCTCGGCCTATTCGCTGTTCCGCAAAGGGAGCCCCCAAGCTTTAAAATATATTCGGGAAACAGACAAAATTTGGGTCCCTGCGATTGTGATGGGGGAGCTATTTGGTGGCTTTGCCGGTGGCACGCGCAAACAGCAAAACCTAGATGAGTTTGATGATTTTTTATCGTCAAGCAGGGTTGAAATTGCGAATGTGACCAGCCGCACGGCCGAACGATATGCGGCGATATTCCATTGGCTCCGTTCACAGGGGACGCCGATCCCTACAAATGATATTTGGATCGCGGCCGTTGCGATGGAAAAAGGGGCGGACTTATTGTCGGCCGATGGCCATTTTGAGCAAGTGCCTCAGATTCACCTGCTCAAAATACCTTCCTAGCCCGTTTGTAGCTTTCAAACAAATCACGATGAACGAACAACGACAAGGTAAACAAAGCAAGCCGAGGGCCAAGGGGCTGCACCCCAGAAATCTGCACAGAGATCAGTATGATTTCCCCGCCTTGGTCAAAAGCGCCCCCAGCCTTGCCCCGCATGTGAAACCTAACGACTATGGCAACGTCTCAATTGATTTTGCAGACCCTATGGCCGTTAAATCACTCAACGCGGCGCTCTTAAAACATCACTACAACATACACAATTGGGACATTCCTGAAGGGGCGCTGTGCCCGCCCATCCCCGGCCGGGCCGACTACATCCATCACGTGGCTGATTTGCTTGGGTTGGATGGGTTGAAACCGGATCGGCCGACAATCAAACTGCTCGACATCGGCACCGGAGCCAATGGGGTTTACCCGCTGTTGGCCTACCAAATTTACGGCTGGCACTGTGTCGGCAGCGACATTAACGCACAATCGCTTGAAAACGTTGCTTCGATTATAGAGAGCAATCCCCAGCTAAAAGAAACCTTCATCCTGCGGCATCAACCGGATAAAAACAAAATGTTTGAGGGGATTATCCGGCCGGGGGAGTTCTTCGATGTCAGCGTCTGCAACCCACCGTTTCATGCGTCACGAGAAGAGGCGGTCAAAAGCAACCGACGCAAACTGAACAAGCTGGCGCGCAATCGTGGAGAAAGTCCGGCCGAGCCCGCCCCTAAAAACTTTGGCGGCTTAGAAGCGGAGCTGTGGTGCAAAGGGGGGGAACGCTTGTTTCTGAAAAAATATGTCAAAGAAAGCCAGCTTTTCGCAGATCAGTGCCGCTGGTTTACCAGCCTGGTTTCAAAATCTGAAAATGTGAAGCCGACTAAAAAGATGATCCGTAAACAGGGAGCGCTTGACATACGGGAAATAGAAATGGCGCAGGGGAACAAACTCACCCGCTTTTTAGCTTGGACATTTATTTAAGCCGCCAGCCTTAAGCAACGCTCACCAACCCAGTTTTTCCGCTCCAGCTTCCCCACCAAACTCTAAATAAGTTTGACCGATATTGATTTGATGCGGCCGAAGCGCCTCGGGATTTGTTATCGGCATCTGTTCCAAGCCGCGTGCGATCGTTTCAGTACCGCTTAACCCATCGGCCAACGCCTGTTTCACCAACGCTTTTAGGTCATGCAGGTATGTCAAGCTGTTCGAAAATCGCACGTTGATCTCGGCCTGATCCTGCGTTGAAGCACCGTGACCAGGAACCAACGCGTGAATGTCCAGCGTTTTGAGGTTCTCTAGATTTTCGATAAAAGCATCACAGCTATGAAAGACAAAAGGGAGTTCATAATCGATTAAATTATCGCCCGACCACAGTAAGCCACTTTCCCTCTCAAACAGGGCCGCCTGCCCTTTGCAATGTCCTGGGGTATGCACAATCTGCAATTCAGCGTTCCCGACAATCAAAGTGTCATGGTTGGCGAATATTCTGTCCGGTTGCGGAATCACAAAAGGGGTCTCTCGGGAAATGCCGGCCTCTTTTTCCCAATTGGTCAAGGCGATCAATGTCCGATCATGTTTTTCCGGTTCAAACACTTCATCATAGTATGGCGGGGCATAAATTGGCACATTCGGTAAGCGTTCTGGCCCCAAAATATGATCCCAATGCCAGTGGGTCAGGTAAATGCCGATGATGTCCCATCCCTTTTTAAGGGCAAACTGGTGCATCGCATCAACTTCGTCGGCCGAAATGCCGGGGTCGATCAGTAGCGCCTGGTTTTGGCTGACAAAAATACCGACATTGATATCAAACCATGCACTCCGCTGCACCCATAGGTTGGGGATAAACTGTTCAAACATTAGAGAAAACTTCCTTTGTGGATCGATTAGGTCAGCCTACCGATTGTGCCTGGTGCTGTGTGGGGAGCTGGGTACGGAACTGGCGGGGGGTCAGTTTCGTTTCTCGCTTGAAGAAGCGGCCGAAATAGCTGGCATCCTCGAAGTTTAGCCGCAAAGCGATTGCGACCGCCGTTTCATCCGTATGCACCAGCAGCCGTTTCGCCTCTAGCACCAACCGATTGCGGAGCAGGCTGCCGGCCGTTATCCCCTGCGCATTCTTAACACTTTTGCTTAAGTGTGCCACCGTCACCGCCAGTTCATCGGCGTACCATTCAACTTTGTGCTGGGTGATGGCGTTTTCTTCCACAAGCGTCATGTACCGGTTGGTCAACAGTCTTTCGGCCGAGATTCGTCCCCCCACCATTTCACCCTCAGCGGCCAGCCGCTGCGACTCGATCATCAACAGCCGTAGCCAAGCAAGAATACTCAGAGATCGAGCAAATTGATCTTGCTCATATTCTTGTTCAAGCCGATCGACGATGTAGTTGATCGCCTCAGCCCCTTCGGTGGGTGGATTAAGGACCGAAAGGCCGTTGATGGTGCGAAAGCAGCTGACCTCTTCGAGTAATTGCTGATCCCCATGTTCTAAAAACAGGGCGGACTCGAAAAGGATGACATACCCTTTCACCTGTTCTTCAACATCCCAATAATGCACCTGACCCGGCCCAACAAAATGGAGCGAGTTCGGCAGAATCTCATCCCCGACAAAATCAAGGTAATGTGTCCCACTGCCCTCTGTTACCCAAAACATCACATAAAACGTATGCCGATGAGGGATGGGGCGCAGCGCAATTTTAGGCATCGCTTCGATACGCATAATTTCAAAAGGAGGAGATCCTTCTGCCGAAGGGGCAAATTGTAGCAATCGCATTTTTTCCATCAGCCGTATTGTAGCGCATGGGTCAACAGTTCCTCAAACAGGATCCCAAGAAAGTGCCAGATTGCACCAATAAAAGGACTTCAAACCCATGAGAAGCTCAACTATAGTGTAGTCCTATGAATTTGAAAGAAAATACCATCATGAATCCCCCTATGCACCATATCATCGCTGATGTCACCATTCCAGAACGGATCGGCGCACCACCCGCGGTCGTCGGCCCCATCCCACATCGCCAAGAAAGCGAACGGGCCAGTATTGAATTGGTTGACGCACTAATCGACAGCATCAATGCTCTCGCCGGTGTAACTGTATCGACACGTGGCGGGTATGTTGGACGCCCCTTTATAGGGTCAGGTGCACATGCATGGAGTGCACACATTCACCATTATGAAGATGGCGATCATCAAGATGGCAGCATGCACATCAGAATGCCACAGTATGTTTCGGCCGAAATCGAAGCGGCTGGCTGGGGCGTACGCCATCCCGCCTACCCCGCCATGCTCCTGGTATACAGCCCGCGCAACGAGGCTGAAATTGAAACCATAACAAAGCTGGTCCAACTCTCTTATGAGTTCGCCAAGAACAATGCATAACACCCCCTAACGGAGGATAAAAATAATTATGAAAGCAACAGCAACAGTACAAACAAAAAAAGCCCAGCGCTATATGAAAGCGTTGGTCAATCATTTCGGCAGTAAAACGAATGCCGCGTATGAGGCAGACAGTGGATATGTTGAATTTGGATTCGGCCGCTGTGATATTGAAGCAAAAAGCGAAACGCTCTCGTTCCACCTAAAAAGTTCTAGGAATGAAGAACTCGACAAGCTTAAATGGATCGTTGATAAACACCTGACCCGTTTTAGTCAAAACGAGATCGACCCATTAACGTGGCAATCATAAGGGCGATTTCAATAAGTTAGGCTCTATAGCTCTATATTCGGCCGACCTGAGCAATTGTTCGGGTCGGCCGTGACCTGAAAACCAAAACTTAGTCTGGAGGAAAAAAGATGAATTATGAAATTATAAAACCGGGTGAAGGGATCGAGTACGAGTGGTCAAGCGACCATATCTTTGTTAAATCGGTCGGCCGCTTAGCCGAAGGGCGTGTCTCCATGGTCGAAGACACGATGAAGCCAGGGTTTCATCTCGGCCGTCATCACCACAAAAAGATGACCGAGATCTTTTATATACTTGAAGGGGAGCTGACCCTGATTTTCGATGACAAAACTGTCGTGGCGACGGCCGGAACAACAATCAATGTTCCCCCCAATGTCTGGCATGAAGCCAAAAGTGAACATGGTGCTAAAATGCTATCGCTTTTTAGCCCGGCCGGATTTGAAGATTATTTAGCAGAAATGAAAACATTAACAGATGAACAGTTTGCAGATACAGCGTTCATGAAAGCGCTGAATGAAAAATATGATATTTGGAACGAGTAGCCCAAGCAATGCGAGTGCAATCGTCATCCAATTCATTAGGAGGTTTAATATGGTTAAATCGGTAAAAGTGATCCTTATTCTTGTGGGTATCAGCACCCTTTTGTGGGGCTGTTCAACCCCGGCCGACGAAGTTCAGGTGATTCCGGCAATTGAACCGGAACCCACCGAAGCATCGGCATCAATGCCCGATCCAACTGAACCCCCTGAAGTTGCCCCGACAGAAAAACCGCCGGCAGCGGCCCCCGCTGTCGATGATGCTTTACCGAAACGTTCGGGGGCTCAAACAAAAACAAGTGGCACCGTGCCTCACGTACAGATCGGGGTCGAGCCGGTTGCGGCGGTCAATGAGGAGCTGATTCGACGTGCATTCTTGTTGCCTGGGGTAGAAGAGCGGCCGACGATCGTCTCTTTGCCTGGTGCTCAAGGCATGTGGTTGGGTGACGATGTGCCGGTCGTCAATCCGCAGGTCATTGTGAACGGGCGTGAGTTTGCCCACATTCATCCCGATGGCAGCTTGCATGCCCCACTACCGTTTGAACGGGCAATGGAAGTGACTGAAAAAGGATGGGGCGAGCGGCACCCTTGGGCCACTGACCGAGACGGGTGGGATGGCTTTGTCATGCTTTATACCCCTCTAACGATGGAAGAGTTGGAGGTCACCTTTCAACTGATTGTCGAATCTTATAACCATGTCACGGGGGAGACGGTTCAGGCATCCGATTTTCAATAATCAGTCTCCTGCTAACTGTCTTGGGTGATATTTTTATTCTTTGCTCGATAAAAATATCACCCGTCAGGGGGCCAGACGCAGCTTACTGAATGAGCTAAATTCTCTGCTACATGTTGCGTGCAAGCAAAACCACTTTTAAGGCAGATCTTGTCTAAACCGGCCGGGGGTGACCCCAACTTCGCGCTTAAAGAAACGGCCGAAATAAGATGAATCTTCAAAGCCCAGCCGATACCCGATCTCGGTCGCAGTCAAATCTGTATGGCGAAATAACCGTTTCGCCTCTAACACCAGTTCTTTCCGAATAATCTGCCCCGGCGTGTATCCCGTCGTCGACTTGACCGTTTTGTTCAAATGATTAACCGAAACCCCTAGCTGACTCGCAAAAGCTTGCACAGACTGTACCGTGGCAGATTGTTGTGTCACCAGCTGTTTAAATTGGCGGGTCAATTTCTGAGAAAGTTTATCGTGCTGATTTCCTGATTCTTCTTTCGTTAAGCATATCCGCTGGATCTGAACCAGCAAAATATGCAGGTACGCTCGTAACACCGAGGATGTTCGAAAGTCATTCCCCTTAAGCTCTTCTGCCAAAGCCTGATACAAGGGAGCCAACTGCAGCTGCTCAGTTTTATTGACCTTTAGGGTCGGGCTGCCTTCAACTGTATGAAAAAATGAAAGCTCATTCAGAACCATAATATCTGCGGGGGCCAGCAACAAAAAATCATCTGTAAAAATCAATATCTCCCCTTCAATCGGCACAGTTGTTTCCCAATAATGAACCTGTCCGGGGGAAATAAAGTAAAAGGTGTTGGGCTCAATCGGGTAAGCATTAAAGTCGATAAAATGGGTCCCTTCTCCGCTAGTGACATACAAAACCTCGTAAAAGTTATGTCGATGGGGGTATGTCGCCTGAGCCAGCCGGGGAGCCTCACTAAAATTCAGATATTCAAACGGGATCTCTTCATAGGTTGTTTCCAGCCCCAATCGAAAGGTATGAAGCGGAATATCTTGGTCAGCAACTTGGATTTTTGGATTTGAATTCATGGTGTTTTTTACAAAGCCTCCTATCGATTTAGCTTTTGTACCATCCTTTATAACACCTTAATCCCCGCTTTTGACCCTTTGCATCAAAAAGTACCAGAACGATGTTTAAAAGTCCCTTTTTCTATTTTTTACCAAAACCTACGATGTAGCCGTCCAAGTTTTGGGCACCGCTGTTTGACTTCAGATTACGAATCAAACAAGTAAATCAATT
>JAHDEB010000275.1:5687-6923 GCA_020629055.1 Chloroflexota bacterium | reverse complement strand
TACATGACCACTTGATGCATCTCTTCAAAAGAGGCGTAAAGCGGGGTGATGCCCAACCGGATGTTATTAGGTGCCCTGAAGTCTGGGATGACGTTTTTGTCTTCGATGAGGCATTGGGTTATGCGCCAACCTTCTGGGTGCCCAAACGATATGTGCGATCCGCGAACTTTGCTGTCTCGTGGCGATTTCAAACTAAAACCGAGCGGTGCTAATAGCTCATCATAAAGCCCGATCATATATTCAGACAGGGCGACTGATTTGGCACGTACATTGTCCATTCCCGCCTCAAGCAGCATGTCGACACCCACCCCGATAGGAGCCATAGACAGCAACGTCGGGGTGCCGGTTAGAAATTGCTCAATTCCGGGGAGTGGGTTGTAGTCTAAGCCGAAGTCAAACTGATTTTTCTGACTCATCCAGCCTGTGATCGGATTTTTTAACTTGCCATGAAGGTCTTTACGCACATACAAAAATGCAGGTGAGCCGGGTCCGCCATTGACATATTTGTACGTACAGCCAACCGCCATGTCCGTATTGGTTCCCGCAAAATCGACCGGAACCGATCCAACCGAATGGCTCAGGTCCCAAATGACGAGTGCGCCCGCGTCATGGGCCGCTTGATTGATCGCAGCCATGTCGTAGTTAAACGCGCTTTTAAAGCTGGTGTAGCTTAGGGTGATCAATGCTGTGTTTTCATCGATTTTGCTGATGATCTCAGCGGCCGGACCATGAATCTCATCATTAGATTTGACAACTTCAATCGTGTGATTGCTGTCTAGCATATCAATAATGCCGTCGATGACATACAGGTCAGATGGAAAGTTCATATCATCGGTGATGATCTTCTTTCGGCCGGTCTGCGCCTTTAATGTCGCCACAATCAACTTAAACAGATTGATTGAAGTCGATTCGGTGACGAGAACTTCGTCCTCACCCGCACCCAGCAATTTTGACATTTTCTTCCCAAGGTTTTGGAACGCGTAAAAATGTTTTTCCCCCCAGGTTCGAATCAGCCGGTCAGACCAATCATGCTTTAGTTCTTCAAGCAGATCGATCGTCGCTTTTGGCATACGCCCCATCGAATTTCCATCCATGTAAATGAGATCGGGATCTGTAATTACAAATCGATCTCGAAAAGAAGCAAGAGCGTCTTTGGCGTCAAGTTCTTGTGCGTAAGTAATATCGGTATTCATTCTTTTTTCTTTGGTCCTAAATGTTTGTCTTTTTTGCGGCCTC
>JAHDEB010000275.1:0-5587 GCA_020629055.1 Chloroflexota bacterium | reverse complement strand
CCTCAGGCACGCCGATCAGCTTGGCACTGTCACCCAGTTTGGCGGCCGTTTCTACAAACGGTGTGACATATTCGAGCGGCACAATGTCGTCCATCGCACCGTTGATCGTTGTATGCGGTACCCCTAATGGCAATAGCGCACTGGGTGACCCTTGGTAGTAGTTTTTGTAGAACTGACGCGGGTGACCGCCAACGAGCAGGTCGGAGGCTTCGACACAAATATCCCATGCGACAGCTCGTTCTAAATCGCAAACAGGGGCGAGTGCGACGACACTTTGAAACTTGATTGGGTCTGGTGTGTAGATCGGGCTATCGGCTGGGAGTTGCGGCCGGGCGGCCGACCATAGCGCCAAGTGTCCACCGGCTGAATGGCCGGAAACGACAACTTGGTCTAGATCTAATGCATGTTGATCCGCAATCGTTCTTAGATGATCCGCCCCATGGGCGATATCTAAAAAGGTGTTTGGCCATCCACCCCCGTTGCCCAAACGGCGATACTCTAAACTCCAAACCGCAATCCCATTGTCTGCCACCGCTCGGGCAAATTGCCCCATCGGTTCTAAACCGTATTGGGCTCGCCAGCACCCGCCGTGAATCAAGAAAAGCACCGGGTGAGGGCCAGCAGATTTGGGTAAAAACAGATCCCCAAATTGGGATGGGTCATCACCGTATCGAATACGATGGTCAGCGCTTTGAACCGCTATTTTTGTGTACTCTTCGGCCGAAACTAGATTTGGTTTTGTCATAATCGTTCTAAAACCTTCAATTTTGCCAATTGTGTTTGGCAATAGGGGTTGATTAAATGTGGTGCAAAAACACCAAACATTAAATGATTCAAGATTGCAGTCTAATGATCGTCAATATCTGCTGGAAAACAACAGCAAGATAGAGAAGATCCGAAATAGGCGGATAAAATAGACACTGGAAGAAGGAATTCTCACCAATATCCGATATAATCGGATAAGCTTGAATAAAACTTGAAACGGGCAGCTACAAATGCTAAATCTTCTGCCCCATGCCATCTGGTTTTATTAAACTAGAGACAGTGTTGAATAACCGGAGTTGCGCTCTCTCGCCAAAGACAAGAAAAGTCTTTAAGAATTAAGAAGCTTTTCCAGAGGTCATCTAGACTTTTCTTGTTTAGAGCGCGTAATACAAGTGAACAATTTTTATTATGTTACGTACCATTGAACGAACCGATCAGATATTAAAAACATTTACCCTTGAACGGCCGGAGTGGGGGATCACGGAGCTGGCGGCCGAATTAGGCTGGAGCACGTCAACCACCCACGATTTGGTTTCCTCTTTGGCTGAAATCGGATTCTTGAAAAAAAGTGGCAAACGCCGGTACAGAGTAGGTTGGCGTGTTTTGGAATTAAGCCATGTTGTTTTAGGGTCAAGCACCTTGCAAATTGAAGCGAGGCAGGGGATGGAGCAATTTGCGGCCAAGTATGATGAAACAATCCTGCTCGGTGTTTTGGCTGGTGGGATGGTGCTGTATGCGGAAAAAATTATGGCAAATCATTTTCCAATCAGCGAATTACCAACCCCGGGAGGAAGATTTCCGGCACATGCGTCGGCCGCAGGGAAGGTGCTGTTGGCCCATCTTTCGGCCGAAGATCTACAAGCGATAATCTCAGAGCATGGGTTACAGCAGATGACCCCCAAGTCGATTCAATCGGCCAGCATGCTAACCGATGAGCTTGAGCGGGTTGAAGCACAGGGGCATGCGTATGAATTTGAGGAATCGTTTCTTGGGTATGGGTCTGTTGCCGCGCCGATTTGTGACTATTCGGGGCAAGTTGTCGCATCCTTGTGTGTGACAGCGCCCATCCAGCAATTTGAACGACGATTAGACGACTTTCGAGGTGAAATTGTGCAGACGGCCAATCAGATTTCGCGAAGATTGGGCCATATGGCCTTTACCGCTTGATTTCGATTATTTTGCGCGGCTGGCTAGGGATAGTCGCTCAGGCTCTCGCACAAACTTCGCCATATCATCAAAAAATGTCAGCGCAGGGGCCGATGTTTCAAACCGGCCGAATGATTCAGTGAGCCTTTGATTGATCGCTTCAAAGGTGTTTGTCTGCTCCACAATCTCATGATGTTCTAGCTCGATCAAGTTATAGCCCAAAGTGATATGGAATTCGTACTCATCAAAATTGGGTCGCCTCACACCCAGTAACTCGGCCATCTGCTCTCTAAACTTGACGAGGCTTTTAGCGCTGTCAGCATCGGCCGGTTCAACTTTTAAAGTTGCTGGGTAACGAGCCTGCACGAACTTCATGGCAAACGACGATGGAAATTGGATTTGGCGACATTGCTCTATAAAAAATCGGTCAGTCTCATCAAGCGATGCCCCAATGGGTAAATGGCTTGACCAATAATCCTGCGTCCGAATCTGCTCACAAAGAAGCTCTAGAACCGTCATGTGAAAGCTGGCAGGTGGCAAAAAGTTGAACTTGCCCGTACACGCCATCGCTTGAAGCTGCTGTTGAGCCCAAGAAACTTCTTTAAAAATTGTGGGATGAAGTTCAGGATCGACAAAGCAAATAATGGTGTTGCCAGGAAATTGCCGCACAGATAAATCTTTGTTAAATTTTTGCCCCACACTCGATGTGTATTTAATCGACATTAAAGTAGCTCCTTGGGTACCGAGATTTTGCATTCAAGTAAAATCTGCGCCATCCCTTTGCCTAGTGGATCAAAGCGCAGTGAGGAAGTCCCGCCCCCGTCTAACGCCTCTGTCATAACAAAGTTAAACGCGTTTAGGCCGGGTAATTCGTAACGTGTTACTTCTCCGTCAACCAAATGGGACAAATAATCTTTAACCACATCGGCTGTTAATTGATCCCGAAGTATCGGCATCAGCTCCGGCCGGCGCGCCACAATCCCGACATTGCAAATGTCCCCTTTGTCTCCACTGCGTCCGTACGCCACATCTAAAAGCGAGACCTCACGCACATCGGTTGAAAGTTGACTGTGATCGGTTGTTTGTTGACTGTTTTGGGCAGATGGCTGCGTGCCCTCAACCCGCTCTCCTTCGAACACCTCGCCGTCGAGCAGCATGGTAACATGTTCGCGCGGCACCAACATTGAATGCACTCGAATTAGCGGCATCGGCCGGGGCAAGCCACCGCCACCCCCGATTAGACTTTGGGCCATGCTGAGCGCACTTGATGGGATTTCACGGGCAAAAAAGCCAAGCGCTTCTTTTTTGTCGTGATGGGCCGATAGCTTCATCACCACTTCGCGTGACCCTTGGGCTTGCGAATGGGGGCCAAACTGATGCTCAGCCCCGATAATCTCGATCGACGTTTTTCTAAAATCATCCCATCCCAACAGCGGAAAGACCCGGCGCATACGGGCGATCAGGGATTCAGCCACACGCTGCGCTTTTTTGGCCGCATCCCGGCCGGTCACCATCAGCAAAAACGTCATCCGGTATCCGTCTAGTTCAAGCGTGCAGGCTTTATAGTTTTCAGGCGGTGCATATCCCTTTGCACCTTCAACTTTGACCCGGTTTTCCCCGATCTCTGTCAGCTGCACGTCGGCAAAGTCACACACAACATCGGGCAAGATGTATTCTCTCGGATTCCCGATTTCATAAAGGATTTGTTCCGTCACGCTGGCGGTGTTGACCAGCCCGTCTGTGCCTTTTGCCTTGGTTAAGACAAACGACCCGTCCGTTTCGCACTCCGCGATCGGATAACCGATATTGACCCAGCTTTCGACATCTTCCCAGTCTGTCATTAGCCCGCCAGTTGATTGGGGGCCACATTCTAGCAGATGACCGGCGAGTGATCCCTGAGCCAATTTGTCTAGCTCATTTGGCTGCCAGCCAAACTCATGAATCAGCGGCCCCAACATAAGGGCGCTGTCGACCACTCGGCCGGTAATGACCACGTCAGCCCCATTATCTAGAGCTTTGGCGATCGGGAATGCGCCTAAATAAGCATTCATCGCCAGCACCCGCTGCGGCAGGGGGGTGTCATGGGCCATTTCACGCACGTCGGCCGCTCGTAGTGTCTCAAGCTGGGGCATCAGGTTGTCCCCTTCAACCACGCTAACTTTTAGATCAATCCCTTGCTCTTCTGCGATGGCTCTTAGCGCATCGGCAGCCGCTTGCGGATTTATTCCCCCCGCATTGGTCACCACTCGGATACCCTGACGGCGAATCTCTTTTAGGTTTCTTTTTAAGATCGGGTTGATGAAATCATAGGCATATCCCATATCGGGGTTTTTCATCTTTAGGCGCGTCAAAATCGCCATCGTCACTTCGGCCAACGCCTCATAAACGATGTAATCGAGGTTCCCATCCATCAAAAGTTGAGCAGTTGCGAGAGAAGAGTCTCCCCATGCTCCAGCTGCACCTGCAATACGTACGACTTTTTCTGACATCATTGTCTTCCACCAGAGTGATAAGTATGAAGGTAGAAGTTGTAAGTGGCCCGACCGCTTATCACCTTATACTTGTCACTTATTGTTTCTAGATGATTCCCTTCTCTAAAATATCGGCCGCATGGTTGGCGATGGCGTGCAGCACCTCTCCGGCCGGACGGATTTCCGTGATCATGCCGACCCCTTGCCCTGCAACACCGGGATTCACATCGACACGCCCTTGAGCATCGGCCGCCCGCATAATCGGGTCTGTCATCGCCAGCTGCTTATGCATGGGCAATGGGTCTAGGCCAGAATTAGCCGCTTCGTCCACCCACAGTCCGTTAATGACACGGGCCCGTTTGCCTGTGAAATATTTTGATAACGCTGTCCCTGTCTCTTTGGTACGGATCAACATCTCTTTTTGACCATTGCTTAGGCGGGCTTCATCGGTGGCTAAAAAGGCGCTACCACACCAAACCCCTTGAGCGCCGAGCGCCATGGCAGCCACCATTTGGCGGCCGTCCATAATAGAGCCTGCACCTAGCACCGGTATTTTCCCTTCTACCGCATCAACAACCTGTGGAATCAGCGCCATCGTACCAACAATGGCGTTGTGGCCGCCCCCATCGTGCCCTTGAGCGACGACAAAATCGACCCCGCTTGCGAGTGATTTTTCCGCATGGCGGACAGCACCGACAACCACGCCGACTTTCATATCGAGGTCTAGCTCTTTGGCTCTGTCGATGAGGTAACCAGGATCACCGATACCGGCTACGTAAACGGGAACCTTCATCTCTAAAACCATCTCAAGCTGTTCTTTGATAAATACCGGATCAAAAATCGGGATGTCAACCTCAGGCAGGTCGCCAAGGTCATATTTGTCCGCAAATTGCTCGACAAACTCTTGATGCTCTTGGGGCAGCTTTACATCTAGTTTAATGGGGTTATCTAGATTGCCTTGGGTTACGCTAAAGGGGATTAGGGTATCAATCCCAAACGGCTTATCGGTCATTTCCCGAACTTGCAGAATCCACTGACGCAGCTCTTCGGGGCTGACAAATGCCCCACCTAAAACGCCTAATCCGCCCGCTTCTGAAACGGCCGCGGCTAGCTCAGGGCCAGCGGGTGAAACCATGCCACCCATCCCGGCCGAAAAAATGGGATACTCGATCCCGAACATGTCACAAATTGGCGTGTGGAGTTTT